>NZ_CP040764.1 GCF_004683865.2 Paracoccus liaowanqingii
CCTGCGGCGGTCATTCTCCGCTCGCCCTTAAGCCAATTGAGCGCAGATTCGAATTATCGTAGTTTCCCGGCACTGCAAAGTTATTTCTCCAAAGCCCCGCGACATGGCAGGCAGAGGACAGGGCATGACGACTGGTGTAAGTGGTTTTCTGGTCAGCGCGGGCATCGTCGCCACGGGTCTGGGCGGGTTGTGGGTCTGGCCCGCGGTGCAGCAGGACGGCCTGGTCGCGCTGACGGACCGGGCGGCGGAACTGGTCGCGCGCATGGGGATCGCGGGCGGCGGGACGGTCGTGCCGCCCGACAATTCGGGCGAGGGGCGGCTGCCGCGCGCGGCGGTGTCGGAATCCCTGCCGCCCGCGCCGGTCGCGGCGCTGCGGCAACCAGCCTCGGCAATGCCCATCCCCGCGGAATGCGACGCGGCGGGCCGCGGCCCGGACGTGGCCGTGCCGGGCGACCGGATCAGCCTGCGCATCTTCGAGACCTCGGTCCTGGCCGCCCCCGATGCCGCGGCCCCGGCGACCGACATCGTCTTCGAGCGGCTGGACCTGTCAGGGGTCTACGACGTCGCGGGCACCGGCGCCCTGTCGCTGCCCGCCCTGGGGCATCTGGACGTCGCGGGCCGGTCGCTTTCCTGCATCGAGGCGCTGGTCGCCCGCGCGTCCTTCGACCGGATGGCCAGCCAGACCCTGATCAGCGCGGCCTTCGACAGCCGCCCTCCGGTGCTGGTGCAGGGCGCGGTCCGCGCGCCCGGGGCGCATGGCTACAGCCCCGGGCTGACGGTCGCCCGCCTGCTGGCTCAGGCCGGGGCGCTGGACGACCGCGACCCGGCGGCGCAGGTGCGGCTGATCGCGCTGAAGGCACGCGAGGCCGAACTGGCCAAGACCCGCGCCAGCCTGGCGCTGGAGCGCCTGCGCCTGCAGGCGTCGCTAAACGGCACCGGCGACCTGCCCGCGGACAGCTCGGCGGTGCAGGCGGCGCTGGACCTTCTGGGCCCCGAACGCGTGGCCAGCGAACGCACCGCCCTTGCCGCGGACAGGCGTGCCGAGGACCTGCGCCGCGCCCGGACCGAGGCGACGCTGGCCGATCTGGCCGCCCGGATCGAAAGCGCCGAACAGCAGCGCGCCGTGGCCGACACCCAGCTGGCCTATTACGCCGCCCGCCGCGCCCAGCAGGCCGAGATGCTGCAGAACGGCTTCATCACCGACCAGCGCCTGGACGAGACGGCCATGCGGGCGATGGATGCCGAACGCATCCATCTGGAAAAGCTGGACCTGATGTTCCGGCTGCAGGCCGACCGGCGGCTGGCCCAGCAGGACGCCCAGCTGGCCAGGTCCGAGCGGATCCGCGAGATGACCGCCGAGCTGCGCAAGGTCGCCACGGCCTCGGATGCGGCCGACAGCGCCTTCGACACCGTCATGGCCGAGCTGGAGCTGTTCGCGCAGGACGGCCTGCGCCTGTCGGTGACCATCGATCGTCCCGCCGATGCGACCGCGACCACCGCCATCGCGGCGGCGATGGACACGCTGATCCGCCCGGGCGATCTGGTGACGGTCCAGCCCGCCCCGGCCTCTGATGACGAGGATCTGGCCGGACCGGCGGGCGCGACGCCCCCCGCCCCGATCCAGAGCGCGTCGCGCGAATGACCCGGCCCGTCCAGACCCTAACTTCGGACCTGCCCCGCCCCCCGGCCGCCACCGACAGCTTCCTGCGCGGCTTCGTGGGCAGCGCCGTCCTGCTGCTGGCGATCGACCTCTCCGAACGCCTGCTGTTCGGCGAGGGCTATTTCTCAAGCCTCTCTTGGCATCCCTTCTGGATCGTCATCCTGCTGGCCGCCGTCCAGCACGGGCTGTTCGTGGGCCTGTCGGTGGTCGGGCTGGCGACGCTGCTGATGGACTGGCCCACCCGCCCGGTCGGCGTCGACATCACCGAACATTACGGCGACATCGCGACCGTGCCCGCGCAATGGCTGGTCATCGCGCTGTTGATCGGCCTCTACCGCCAGCAGCAGCTGGCGCGCGAGCGGCGGATCATCCTGGAGCGCGACCGGCTGCGCGAGGTCAATCTGGTGCTGGCCGGAGAGATCCACCGCCTGGACGCCTTCGTGGCCCGGGCCGAGCTGGCGGCGGCGACCGGGATGCCGGGGGCCGGGGCGACGCCCGGGCACCCGGTGCTGGCCCCGGTGCCCGAGGACGCCGACGGCGGCGACCGGGACGACCGCGACCCGGGCGGGTCCGAGCCCGCGCCCGAGGTGCCCGAGGATGACCGGCTGCCCGCCGACCGCGCCGCGGTCCCGCACGCCGCGCAGGCGGCCCGTGGCTGAGCGCGCCGCAGCGCGGCCTTGGGCCTTCGGCCTGGCGCCGGCGGTGCTGACGGGGCTGGCGGCCTTGGCGGATATCGTCCTGATCCTGGGCTGGCTGGCGGGGGACCTGTCGGCGACGGCGGTGCTGGGGTGCCATCTGGCGCTGGTAGCGGCCGTCGCGGGCGCGGCGCGGCTGGTCTGCCGCGAGGCCCCGTCCGAGGGGCTGGTCCGGGTCGTCCTGCTGCTGCTCTTCGGTCCCTTCGGCGGGCCGGTGCTGATGATCGCGGCCCCCGGCCCCGCCGCGACCGACACGGCCCTGCGCGGGACCCCGCGCCCGCGCGGCGCCCGGCCCCGCGATGCGGCGGACCGGCTCCACGACCAGATCCGCCAGGGACGCCGCCACCCGCTGCCCCAGATCGCCGCCCCGGCCTTCCTCGACCGGCTGGCGGGCGGCACGCTGGACCAGCAGCAGCAGGCGATCGCCGCGATCTCGCGCAGCTACCACCCCGACATGCGGCCCGCGCTGATGGCGGCGCTGGCCTCGCCCGTGCCGGCGCTGCGCGTGCAGGCCGCCGCCGTCTTCGCCCGGCTGCGCGGCAGCTATGGCGCGCAGGCCAAGGCGCTGCTGGCCCGGCCCGATGCCCCCGCGCAGGCGCTGCGCGATGTCGCGGCCTCGGGCTTCGTCGATGCCGACACCTGCGCCCTGCTGCGGGCGGCGCTGCTGCGGTCCGAGGAGGACCGGGCCGCGCAGATGTCGGGCGCCGCCACCGCCGCCTTCCGCCCCGCGCTGCTGGAGGCGCCGCGCCTGCGCCGCTATGCCTGCGGAGGGGTCGGATGACCGCCGCCCCCACCACCAACCCTGCCGCCACCCCCGCCGATGTCTGCCTGGTGGTCGAGGGCTGCTATCCCTTCGTCGCGGGCGGCGTGTCCTCGTGGCTGGACTGGCTGATCCGCACGCAGCCCGACACGACCTTCGCCGTGGTGGCCATCGTCGCCGACCAGCGCCCGCGCCAGATGCGCTACGAGCTGCCCGCCAATGTCGTGGCCTTCCAGGTCCTGCCGCTAGCCCCGCGCATCCGCAAGCCGGGGCTGCGCCGCCCCGATCTGGACGGGCGGCGGCTGGCCGACCTGATGCACCGGGTGCTGCGCCAGGGCGATGCGGCCGGGTTCGATGCGCTCTGCGACCTGCTGGCCGAACCCGTCAGGCGCCAGCCCTTCGGATTTCTGGGCCCCGCCGCGCCGCCCGATTTCGGTGACCTCACCTCGTCGCCCGCCGCATGGCAGGCGCTGACCGACTGCTACGGACGTATCGCGCCCGAGGCCGCGTTCAGCGACTTCTTCTGGGCGTGGCGCAACCTGGCGGGCAGCCTGCTGGCCATCGCCACCGCGCCGGTGCCGCCCGCGCGGACCTATCACGCGATCTCGACCGGATATGCGGGGCTCTATGCGGTGCGGGCGGCGCGCGCGCAGGGGCGCACCGCGGCCATCACCGAACACGGCATCTATACCAACGAGCGCCGGATCGATCTGGTCATGGCGGACTGGATCGCCGACACCATCGACAGCGGCCTGTCGGGGGACGACGCGCGCACTGATGTGCGCCGCTTCTGGATCGACAGCTTCGAATCCTTTGCCCGCATCGCCTATCAGGGCTGCCTGCGGGTCACGACGCTCTATGGCGCGAACCAGTCGTTCCAGCGGGCCCTGGGCGTCCCCGAGGCCAAGCTGCGCGTCATCCCCAACGGCATCGCGCTGCAGAAATTCGCGGCCATCGCCCCGCAGACCGCAGGCCGCCGCCCTACCGTGGCGCTGATCGGGCGCGTCGTGCCGATCAAGGACATCGAGGCCTATATTGCCGCCGCAGCCCTGGTGCGCCGCGCGATCCCCGATGTGCGGGTGCTGGTCATCGGCCCGACCGACGAGGATCCCGACTACGACGCCCTCTGCCGGCGCCGCGTGGCCGAGCTTGGGCTGGAGGAGACCATCGCCTTCACCGGCAAGGTCGACATCATGGACTATCTGCCCGTCATCGACGTGCTGGTGCTGACCAGCATCAGCGAGGCCCAGCCCCTGGTGCTGCTGGAGGCCGGGGCGGCGGGCATCCCCTGCGTGGCCACCGATGTGGGATCCTGCCGCGAGATCATCGAAGGCGCCCCGGACGAGCAGCCCCCCCTGGGGCTGGCCGGGCGCATCGCGCCGCCCATGGACGCCGAGGCGATCGGCACGGCCATCACCCAGCTGATGGCCGACCCGGCCCTGCGCGCCGCCTGCGGCGAGGTGCTGCGCCGCCGCGTGCAGACCTATTTCACCTCCGAGATCTCGGCGGGGCGCTATGCGGACCTCTATCGCGAGCTGGTCGCCTGATGGCCGCCACGGCGCGCCTCGGCGCCCATCTGCGAGCCATCCTGCGCGAGGCGCGATGGGTCGCGGGCGATCCGCTGCTGGCCTCGGTCCTGCGCCTCGGCGCGGCGATCATCGTGGCGGCGGGGCCGTGGCTGGTCTCGGTCACGGCGCTGGCGATCATCTCGGTCACGATGACGCCGGTGATGGGCTTCGCGGCGGTCGAGGACCTGCGCCTGACGGTCGTCTATGCCTTCTGCATCGCGCCGCTGGCCGCCGGACCGATCGGTGCCATCGCCGCCCGCCGCGTCTCTGCGGCCCTCGAGGCGGGGCGGCCCGCCACCGTTGCCGAGCTGTTCCTGTCCGCCGCCGCCCTGTCCTCGGCCGTGGCGCAGATCATCGCCATCCTCGCCTGCCTCATCCTGGAGATTGAACCCGTGGGCGTGGCCATCGGCTTCGTCTTCCTGACCGGCACGGCGGCGCTGCTGTGGACCAGTTTCGCCGTGCTGGCCGCCCTGCGCGCCTTCGGCTTCCTGATCGCGGCCTTCACCGGCGGCATGGCCCTGTCGGTGGCCTGCGCGCTGGTCGCCGCCAGCCGCGGCCCCACGACCGAGATCCTGATCTGGTGCCTGGCCGCGGGCCTGTCGCTCTGCGTCGCGCTGTCGATCCGCCATGTCCAGCGGCTCTGTCCCAGCAGCTACGCGACCCTGCGCGCCACCAGCCTGGACCTTCTGGCCCAGCTGCGGGCGCATGCGGTCCTGTGTGCGGGCGTGCTGTTCGCCATCTGCGGGGTCTGGATCGACAAATGGGTGTTCTGGTTCGGGCCCGACGGCGTGCGCTCGGCGGCGGGCTATCTGCATGCCAGCGGCTATGACAGCGTGATGTTTCTGGCGCATCTGTCGGTCATCCCCAGCTATGCCGCCCTGCTGATCTTTCACCATGGCGATCTGGTCGCCGCCATCGACCGCTTCCACGCCGCCCTGGAGGATCGCGCGACCTATGCCCTGCTGCAGGAGCGGCTGCAGGATCTGGTCCGCACCGCCTGGTCGGGGGTCTTCACCATCGTCGTGGTGCAGTCGGCGGTGACCGTGGGGCTGGTGCTGATGTCGCCGCTGCTGGAGCGGTCGCTGGATTTCAGCTTCGACCAGTTCCTGATGCTGCGGATCGGGTTCATCGGCTGCCTCGGCCATGCGGTGATGTTCCTGTGCTGCGCGCTGCTGCTGGTCGCCAACCGCACGGCGCATTTCGCGCTGATCCAGGGGGCGTTCCTGGTGCTGAACCTAGGGCTCAGCATCGGGCTGTCCCTGGTCCTGGGCATCTCGGCCTATGCGTTCTTCTGCAGCGCGCTGATCGCCGGCGCGGTGGCCTTCTATGCCGCCTACCGGGCGCTCTCGGATTACGACTACCACCTGTTTCTGGCCGAGAATGATTCGCTTTATGCCAAGTGAGTCGATCGGGCGCGGGGGCCGGGCGCCGTTTCAAATGACCATGCAAATCCTTGGGTTGATCGGGCGGCAAACCCGCTCAATCTGAGTCCGACACCACCCCCCGCCCCGTCGCCCGGATCGGCAAAACCCGGCCGTTTCGCAGGTGAATCCAGACTGATCGGTACCATTTGAGGCGACACCCTCCGCCATTTGTCGTAACGTGGGTGTGATCGGGCCGATGGCGCTGTCGGGCAAGATGCCGATCATGTTTTTTACGGTAACCGGTTCATAACGGGGCGCATTCGGAATGATTTCCTGCACTTTGGTTCTGCACGACCCGAACGCATTGCGGGCGGCAGCTTTCGCATCGATCCTCTCTCCCTGGGCGCAGCAGTCCCAAGTCGAGCTGCGGATCACCCATGACCCGGAGGAGCTGGCGAACCTGCCCGATCTGGGCACGACCGCCTGCATCTATCCCATCGGCGGGTGGTCCCTGCGCCATCCGAACGTCACCCGGACCATCGCCCGGCTGCGCGCCATCTCTCCGACCAGCCCGCTGATCGTCTTTGCCGACGAGGCCGACAGTGCCGAGATCGCGGCGGCGATCAATGGCGGCTTGCAGGGCTTCATCCCGACGACCATGCCCGCGAACGTGGCGCTGGCGGCGATCCAGTTCATCATCAATGGCGGGACCTATCACCCCCATCCGCTGGCAGGCGCCCGCAGCCCGGCGCCCCTGCCGGTGGCGCGTGTCCGCACCTTGGACGATCACCGGCCCGCCGCCCCCGACCGCCCCGCCCCCTGGCCACCCGCCCGTCCCCGGTCCTGGCCGGCAGCCCGCGCTGGACCGGCCCCAACCAACCCGTGGCGCGTCCCGAGACGGAGGCTCCCTTCCAGCCCGACGCCCCGACCAAGCGGCGCCATGTCGAGGTGCTGGAGTTTCTGGCCAAGGGCGAGACGAACAAGGAGATCGCCCGCCATCTCAACCTGACCGAGGCGACGATCAAGGTCTATGTCCGCGAGCTGATGAAGCATTTCAGCGCCAAGAACCGGATGCAGGTCGCGCTGAAGGCCTCGGCGCTGGTGCAGGCTCAGGCGACCACGCCCCAGCCCGAGGACGACCCCGAGCAGATCGCGCCCCGCCCGGCGATGAGCTGCCGCTGACGGATAGGCTGGGGCCCATGTCCAGGACTGGCATTAGCCGGGGACGATGCCCCGGCGACGTCGTTCAACCTGCTGCGAACCGACAGCCGCAGGGGTTGTAAGCCCCAGTATTCAGGTCGGGGACTGCACCTTTTCGGGTTCCTCCGGCACCGTCGGGTCGAACTCGCTCAGGGCGGGGCGCTTGCCGATGGTGATGTGCTCGATGTCCTCGGCCGCGAAGCCCCGGATCAGCGCCGGGATCATCATGAAGACCAGCAGGAAGATCGGCAGGCCCACGACCGTGATGACCTGCTGCAGCGCGGTCAGCCCGGCCTCGCCCGCCAGCAGGATCAGGGTCGCGGCGATGGCGCCCTCGGCCAGGCCCCAGAAGACGCGCTGGCGCACGGGGCCGGGCTCGGCGGTGCCCGAGCACAGCATGTCGACCACCAGCGAGGCCGAATCCGACGAGGTCGCGAAGAAGATTGCTACGACCAGCACCGCCAGCCCCTGCATCAGCGGCGCCCAGGGAAGTTCGGCGAAGAAGGCGAACATCGCCAGCGGCACGGATTCGGTCACCGCTGCGCTGATGCTGCCCGCGGCGGGGCCCATCGCCTCGCGTGCGGCCAGTCCCAGGCCGTCGATCTGCAGCGCCTGCCAGCCGAAGATCGCGAACCAGATCACCGTGAACAGCGACGGCGCCAGCAGCACGCCGAAGACGAATTCCCGGATCGTCCGCCCGCGCGAGATGCGCGCCACGAACAGCCCGATGAAGGGCGACCAGGTCACCGTCCAGGCCCAGTAGAAGACCGTCCAGTCGCCCTGCCAGCCCCAGTCCCCGGTGGCCATCCCCTCGCCATGCAGCATGTCGTTCCAGAACGCCAGCCGCGGCAGGTTGGACAGGTAGAGGCCCATCGTCTCGACGATGCCGCGCAGCAGGAACAGGGTCGAGCCGGTGATCAGCACGAACAGCATCAGCCCCACGGCCATGCCGATATTCAGGTTCGACAGGAACTTCACGCCCTTGTCCAACCCCGCCACGATCGAGATCGTGGCCACGATGGTCAGGCTGCCCAGGATCGCCAGCCGCAGCCCGGTGTCGTTGGACCAGCCGAACAGCTCGGACAGACCCGCCGCCACCTGCGACGATCCCAGGCCCAGGGACACCGCGACGCCGAACAGCGTGCCCAGGATCGAGACGATGTCGATGGTCTTGCCGATGGGCCCGTGGATCCCCTCGCGCAGCAACGGGTAGAAGACAGAACTGACCCGCACCGGCAGGTCGTAGCGGTTGATGAAATAGGCGAAGGCCAGCCCCGGCAGCGCGAAGATCGTCCAGGTGTGCAACGCCAGGTGATAGAGCGAGATCGAGATCGCGTCCTGCGCGGCCTGCAGGGTGAAGGGCTCGACCCCCGGCAAAGGCGGCGTCTGGTAGTGGCTGATCGGCTCGGCCACGCCCCAGAACATCAGGACCGTGCCGATGCCGCCCGCGAACAGCATCGTGAACCATGACAGATTGGTGTATTCGGGGCGCGAGTTGCGCGGCCCAAGCCGGATATGGCCGTGCCGCGACATGGCGGCATAGATCAGGAAGCCCAGCCAGACATTCACCGCCAGGATGAAGAACCAGCCCAGATTGGTCACGATCCAGGCCCGCCCGGTGGCGAAGGCGGCGCCGATCGGCTCGGGCATGGCGACCAGCAGGACCACGAAGACGAGGCTGAGCCCCGCCGAGGCGAAGAAGATTGTCGGGTCCACCCGAAGGCCCAAACGCTGTGCCAACTTGTCCATGTTCTGCCCTCACGTCCTTGATTTGTCAGGGTCAAGTTCCCCGCGCCCCGATCGTTCCGACCGAATGTCGCATTCTTCGATCTGATCGCACGCCAGCCAATTCCGCCGGCAGCGTCTGAGCCCCTGTCACGACCCCGCGCTGGCCGTGTGTGAACGGGTCGTTTCGGCACCACCGGCGGGGCGGGGTTTTCTCCTGCGGGAACAACTCACAGCCGCCATGGTTGAGGGATGACAGAAGGCTGTCGCCGGAGACGACAATGGTACTGCATGACAAGCCGGGGTCGTCCATCGTCATGGTCTGTCCCCCCTATCCCAGCCACGTGCAGGCCTTCGAGGCGCTGGCCCGCGAATTGCGCGCACGCGGGCATCAGGTCCGATATCTCTGTGCCGACAGCGCACGCTGCCTGCCCGTGCCGCCCGTACCCCCGCCCGCGCGGCAGCGGCTTGCAGGGCTGCGCGACGACATCGCGCAGGGCGCGGACCGCACCGACCGGCTGTGCCGCCACGGCCCGGCGCTGATCGCGGGGCTGCGCGCCGACCTGATCCTGGGCGACCAGACCGAGCCGGCCGCCGGGCTGATCGCGGAGCACCTGGGCCTGCCGATGATCTCGGTCGCCTGCGCCCTGCCCTTCGACCCCGAACCCGGCGTTCCGCTGCCCTTTCTGGGCTGGCGCTGCGATCCCTCGCCCAAGGGGGTCGAGAGGCTGGCCTCGGCCCGGCGCATCGCCACCTGGGTCATGTCGGCGCATGGCCGGGTGATGCAGCACCATGCCGATGCCTGGGGGCTGGGGCGGCGGCGCGATTTCGCGGATTGCCTGTCGCCTGAACTGACACTGGCGCAGACCCCGCCGGGCTTCGACTATCCCCGCCCGGTGGGCGGCGCGCGGGTCCGGCATCTGGGACCGTTCCGCGACGCCCCCACCGCGCCCTTCCCAGACGACATCCGCCTCGATCCCGACCGGCCCTTCGTCTTCGTCAGCCTGGGCACGCTGCAGGGTCACCGGCTGGCGCTGCTGGCGCGCATCGCGCGGGCCTGCCGCCGCGCCGGGGCGCAGGTGCTGGTGACCCACGGCCAAGGACTGTCGGCGGCCCAAGCCGCCCGCATCCCGGCCGAGTGGGTCCGCGCCTTCGTGCCGCAGCGGGCGGTGCTGGCGCGGGCCGACCTGTGCGTGACCCATGCCGGGCTGAACACCACGCTGGAATGCCTGGAGCAGGGCGTGCCGATGCTGGCCCTGCCCCTGGCCAACGACCAGCCGGGGGTGGCGGCGCGCATCGCGGCCTGCGGGGCGGGGCTGCGCCTGTCGCCACGCTTCGCGACCGAGCGGCGCCTGTCGGCGGCGGTCCGGCGCCTGCTGGACGAGGGGGCGTTCCGTGCCCAGGCCCAACGCTTTGCCCGCCAGGCCCCGGCCTGGCCCGGCGCCGCGGGCGCGGTGGACCTGATCGAGACGCATCTCTTCGGGCAGGCCAGCGACCCGGTCACCCCGGCGATCCTAAGGGCCTGAAACCCCAAGCCGCGCTCAGATCATCTGCACCGCGCGCAGCGTGGCCATGAGGAACCCGTCCCCGATCCAGAGCGAGACCAGCACCTCGATGGCGGCGGCCAGCACCAGCACCGCCCGCCATGGCAGCAGCCGCCACGCGATCCACGCCCCCAAGGCGGCCGCCGCCGTGTCGGCCATCGCGTTCAGCAGGCTGTCGCCGCGATAGTCGCGCGGGTCGCCGGTGTCATAGTTGAACAGCTGGATGGATTGCGGCAGGTTCTCGGCCAGCTCCCACAGGGTGCTGCCGGTCACGACCACCGCGATCAGGGTCCAGGTCCCCCAGCCCGGGCGCATCCAGGCCAGCCAGGCCACCAAGAGCGCGCCGAAGACCAGATGCAGCAGGCTGTAGGGGTCCAGCATGATCAGCGAGTTCGAGGCCGGGTTGTCCGGCATCGCCCAGATTCGCCCACAATCGCAGCCCAAGGGGCGGTCCAGCACGGCGAAGAAGACAAGCTTGGCCGCCACCGCCAGCGCGATGACCAGAAAGGCCGGGCCGGGGGCCAGCCCCGTGCCGCCCCAGCCCAGAAGCGGGCGGCGGCTTGCGGTCGGGGCGCTGTCATCTGTCATCAGGGTTCATTCTGGTCACGTCCGGCAGGGATGCAAGGCGGCTTCTGCCCGGGCGGGACGGGAACCGCCAGCCCAACGCCGCCCCGCGGCGAACGTTTCCCGGCCCGGATGCCGCAGGCCCCCGCCCGGCCCCTCGCGGCGCGCCAAGGGAACCCGGACCGCCCCCCAAGGCTTCGGCCCCATGACAGATCATCCCGACATGGCCCGATTCCAGCGCCTCGACCGGCTGTCGCAGCGGCTCGATTCGATCTTTCGCATCCCGGGCACGCGCATCCGCATCGGCTTCGATTCCATCGCCGGGCTCTTGCCGGTGATCGGGGATGCGGCGGCGACGGTGCCCGCCGCCTGGATCGTGCTGGAAAGCCGCCGCATGGGCCTGCCGCGCCACAAGATGATGCGCCAGATCGGCAATGTCGCGATCGACGGCATCGTGGGCAGCATCCCGCTGCTGGGCAGCCTCTTCGACATCGGCTTCAAGGCCAACCTGCGCAATGTCGAGATCCTGCGCCGGCATCTGGACCGCCAGCCCTGACGTTCAGACCTCGACGGCGATGCGGCCCATCGGGTTGGAGCAGCAGGCCAGGATCCAGCCCTCGGCGATGTCCTCGTCGCTGATGCCGCCATTGTGGACCATGTGGACCTCTCCGGCGGTCTTGCGGATCCGGCAGGTCCCGCACAGCCCGAAGGTGCAGCCCGAGGGGATGTTCAGCCCCGCCCGCTTGGCCACGGCCAGCACGGTGTCGGTCTCGGCGCAGACCGCCGTCACGCCGCTGGTCGCGAAATGCACCTGCGCGCGGGCGTCCTGATCGGGGGCCACGTCCTCGATCACCGGCGCCTCGGCCTCGGAGGCCACTGGCGCGCCGAAGCTTTCCTGGTGATAGCGGTCCATGTCGTAGCCAAGCGAGACCAGCATCTCGCGCACCGCCTGCATGAAGGGCTCGGGGCCGCAGCAGAAGACCTCGCGCTCCAAGTAATCCGGTGCCATCAGGCCCAGCATCAGGCTGTTCAGGCGACCCTGATAGCCGTGCCAGACGCGGAACGGCTCTGGCTGTTCCACCGTCAGGCGCAGCTGCAGGCCCGGCACGCGGGCGACGTAATGTTCCAGCTGGTCGCGGAAGATGATGTCGGACGGGCGCTGCGCGGCATGGACGAAGACGATGTCGGTGTCCTGCGCCCGGTCCCAGGCCCAGGTGGTCATCGACATCATCGGCGTGATGCCCGAGCCGGCAGAGATGAACAGGTATTTCGCCGCCGGATGGCGGTGAAAGCTGAAGATGCCGTTCGGGCCATAGGCCCGGATCCGCATCCCCGGCGTCAGGTGGTCCAGCATCCAGCGGGTGCCCACCGAGGCCGCCTGCGCCTTGACCGTGACCGAGATCGACAGCGGCCGCGAGGGCGACGAGCTGATCGTGTAGGTCCGCTGCACGTTGCCACCCGGAACCGGCAGGTCCAGCGTCACGAACTGCCCCGGCTGATAGTCAAACCACGCCCCCGAGGGCGCGCGGAAGATGAAGCTGTAGGTGTCGCGCGTCTCGGGCACGACCATGACGCATTCCAGCGCCTCGTCATCCGCCCAGGGTTCGGCGGTCCAGTTCTGGCGGGGGCGCGCCATCTATTCCGCCGCCATCCGCGTTCTCAAGCGCGCCGCCATCAGCCCGCAATACCAGTCGATCAGGTGGATCACCCCGGCCTCCTGGCTGGGGGAATAGGGGCCGGGCTCGTAGGCGGGCGACAGGATGCCCGCCTGGTTCTCCTCGACCACCTGGCGGTCCTCGTCATTGGTGTTCAGCCAGACGCGGGTCAGCGTCTCCAGATCGTAATCCACCCCCTCGACGGCGTCCTTGTGGACCAGCCAGTTGGTGGTGACCTGCGTCTCCGTGGGGCTGATCGGCAGGATGCGGAAGACGATGGCATGATCGGCCAGGAAGTGGTTCCAGGACGACGGGAAGTGATAGAACATCAGGCTGCCCGCGTCATTCCACGGCATCTGGCCCATGCGCCGCGCGACCGCGGCCTTGCCCGACATGGTGAAGCTTTCCTGATCGTCCATCAGCGGCACCCGCGCCATGCGCCACTGCATGTCGGGCGCATTGATGAAGCGCGCGGGCAGCCCCGCCGCATCGCAGCGGTCCCAATGCGCCAGGATCTCGGGCGAGGCCGCGTTCGGCCCCTCCATCACCGTCATCAGCGGATCGTCGGAATAGGTCCGGCAGAGCGAGGGATGGCTGCCGCCGCAATGATAGCATTCGCGGTTGTTCTCCATCACCAGCTTCCAGTTGCCCTTCTCGACGATGGTCGAGCTGTGGGCCACCTTGGCCTCCGCCAGCCCCGAGGGGGCGACATAGCGCATCAGGTTCACGGCCAGCTCGTTGATGGCGGGCGGGATCTGCGCCAGGCAGATGAAGACCATCCCCTTCAGATCGACGCAATGCACGGGCTTGAGGCTGTATTTCGACGGGTCGAAATCGGGGCCCATGTCGCGGGCGAACAGCAGCTTGCCGTCCAGATCGTAGGTCCATTGGTGATAGGGGCAGACCAGCTTGGGGTTGGTGCCCCCCGCCTTTGCGCACAGCCGCTGGCCGCGATGGCGGCAGACATTGTGAAAGGCCCGGATGCGCCCGTCCGCGCCGCGCGTCAGGATCACCGGGTAATCGCCGACCTGCATCGTGACATAGCTGCCGGTCTTGGCCAGCTCGCAGGCGGGGGCCGCGAACAGCCATTCGCGGTACCAGATCTGCTGCAGATCGTCGCGATAGGCGTCCTCGCCGCAATAGAGGTCGCGCGGCAGCGCGTGGCCCGGACGGCGCGTGGCGATCAGCTCGGCGGTGGTCATCGGGGCGGTCGGGGCATGGGTCATGGCGGGCTCGGGGATTTTGGGGCGGGTGGCGTTCGGCTCACCCTAGTCGTCCCGGCGCCGCGACGTGGCAGGATTGCGACATTCGGCCAGCGGAAACAGACATGGGCGCGACATGTGCCGGGGCTAATCCTAGCAATTGGGTAAGGTATGCCTTGACACCCCTGCCCGATTGGGCCGATCACCCCGGCAGCTTGGCCCCCTTCCCCTGCCCGTCCCGCCCGAAAAGGACGCCCCCGATGCTGCGCCAGTTCTTCGCCTATTACCGCCCCTTCATGGGCCTCTTCTGGCTGGATTTCGGCTGCGCCGTCCTGTCGGGCCTGCTGGAACTGGCCTTCCCGCTGGCCGTCACCTATTTCATCGACCGGCTGCTGCCGCAGGGCGACTGGACGCTGACCGTCGCCGCCGCCTGCGGGCTGCTGGTCCTTTATATCGTCAATACCGGGCTGCTGACGGTGGTGATCTACTGGGGCCACAAACTGGGCATCAACATCGAGACGGCGATGCGCGCCCGGGCCTTCGACCACCTTACGCGCCTGTCCTGGCGCTGGTACGACCGCGCCCGCACCGGCAAGCTGATCGCCCGCGTCACCCGCGATCTGGAGGAGATCGGCGAGGTCGCCCATCACGGCCCCGAGGATGCCTTCATCGCCATCATGACCTTTGTCGGCGCCTTCGGGCTCATGTACTGGATCAACCCTCAGCTGGCGGTGATCGTGGCGCTGATCGTGCCCGCCATGCTGGCGCTGGTCATCGTCTATGGCGGCCGGATGACCCGCACCTGGCGCGCCATCTATTCCCGCGTCGGCGATTTCAACGTCCGCCTGGAGGAGACCTTGGGCGGGGTCCGCGTCGTGCAGGCCTTCGGCAACGAGGCGCATGAAAGCCACCTGTTCGCCGCCGACAATGCCCGCTACCGGCAGGCCAAGCTGGACGCCTACCGCGTGATGGCGGCATCCTCCGCGCTGCAATACATGGGGCTGCGGCTGGTGCAGGTGATCGTGATGGTCGTGGGCGCGGGCTATGTGCTGTCGGGCGATCTGACCACCGGCGGCTTCGTGGGATTCCTGCTGCTGGTCGGCGTCTTCTACCGCCCCCTGGAAAAGATCGCCGCCGTGATCGAGACCTATCCGCGCGGCATCGCCGGATTCCGCCGCTATCAGGAGCTGCTGGCCACCGAACCCGAGATCGCGGATGCCCCCGACGCCATCGACGCCCCCGCTTTGGCCGGAGAGATCCGCTTCGACAACGTGGGCTTCGCCTATGACGAGGGCCGCCCGATCCTGCAGGGGATCGACCTGACCGTGCGGGCGGGCGAGACGCTGGCCTTCGTCGGCCCCTCGGGCGCGGGCAAGACGACGCTGCTGGCGCTCTTGCCACGCTTCTACGACCCCACGCAGGGGCTCATCACCATCGACGGCATCGCCCTGCCGCAGATGCGCCTGTCCAGCTTGCGCCGCCAGATCGGTCTGGTCAGCCAAGACGTGTTCCTCTTCGGCGGCAGCCTGCGCGAGAACATCGCCTATGGCCGCCTCGACGCCTCGGAAGACGAGATCCGCCAGGCCGCCGCCAAGGCGCAGCTCTCCACGCTGATCGACGGCCTGCCCGAGGGCCTGGACACGATCGTGGGCGAACGCGGGGTGATGCTGTCGGGCGGCCAGAAGCAGCGCGTGGCCATCGCCCGCGCCTTCCTGAAGAACCCGCCCATCCTGATCCTGGACGAGGCCACCAGCGCCTTGGACAGCCAGACCGAACGAGAGATCCAGTCGGCGCTGGACGCCCTCTCGCAAGGCCGCACCACGCTGGTCATCGCCCACCGCTTGGGCACGATCCGCAATGCCGACCGCATCGTCGTCATGGACCATGGCCGCATCGCCGAACTCGGCACCCATGCCGACCTGATCGCGCAGAGCGGCATCTATGCCCGCCTCGCGGCCTGACCTTTCTTCTTCACGCAAATATCCGGATCCGGCGCCCCCGCCACCCCGCCGCCGGGCAGGGGCGCCGCCTCAATCCCAATAGGCCGCGGCGGTGAAGTCGCGCCGCGGCCAGCCCCGCGCCAGCAGATGCTGCCGCGCCGCCCGCGCCTCGGGCGCGTGGCCCGCCAACCAGACATGGCCCTGGGGCAGATTCGCCGCCGCCAGCGCCCCCAGCAGATCGTCGGTCCGCGTCAGGCGCGGATCATCGGCCAGCGCACCCAGATCCTCGGGCGCCGCGCGGATCCAGGCGCGGACCGGCCCGCTGACCAGATGCGGCGCCAGATCCAGCATCCGGGCGATGGCCGGCAGCGCCGTCTGGTCACCGAAGAGGCTCAGCGCCGGTCCCTCGGGGCACCAGCCGCCGCCCGGGCCGATGATCGCCACCTGCGATCCCTCGACCCCCGACATGGCCCAATCGCAGGTCGGGCTGCCCGCATGGCGGAAGATGTCGAACTCCAGGCAATCCCCCTGCTGCGCCGCAACCGTATAGACGGGCCGGTGCAGCGCATCCGCCCCCTCGGGCCATGAGGTCCGCCCCGAGGCCGCGACGCGCGGCCAGACCGCCGCCCGGCCCGGGGGCGGCAGCAGCAGGCGGAAATGCAGGCTGGTCTCGCCGAAGCGCGCGGCCTCGGGGCCCTGCAGGCGGATGCGCAGAAAGCCCGGGCTGCGGCGGATGACGGCGGCCACGCGCATCACCGACAGGCCCGGCGCCAGCGCGCCCTCGTCGACGCGGTCCCATGCGACCTCCAGCCCGGCCTCGGCGAAGATCTCGGTGGCGCTGTCCTGCAAGGTGCCGATCAGCCGCGCCTCGGGGGCCAGCAGCTCGATCCGGGCGCTGTCGGTCTCGGCGGTCAGGCGCAATTCGCAACCCCAGACAAACAGGGACAGCACCCCCGGCGTCTCGGTCAGGGGCGCCTCCCACGCGCTGGCGCGGGCCTTCAGCGCGGCGGCGGCGGCGCCCGAGGCGCGGGGAATGACGCCGTGGCGGCGGTGGCTGGCAAGAAGCGACATGCGCGGACCCTTTTTTCCTGCCCGCATGTTTCTGGTTCCAGACGGAATTTGTCAACTTTGATTCGTCGCGCTGTTTTGCCGATTCTGGAAAATGCTTCCAGAACGCTTGGCAAATGGTGCCGCCTGTCGTATCCCATGGGGGACGGGCACCGAGTGCCGAATCCCGACAGACCCCGAGGAGACACCCCATGGACCGATCCTTCACCCCCCTTCACGGCCTCGAGGTCGATGCCGAATTCGCCGATTTCATCGCCGACCGCGTCCTGCCGGGCACCGGGGTCGCGCCCGACGCCTTCTGGCAGGGCTATGCCACGTTGCTGGACGGCTTCGCGGCCGAGAACCGCGCCCTTCTGGACCGCCGCGCCGAGCTGCAGGCGCAGATCGACGCCTGGCACAAGGGCCGCGGAAACCAGCCCTGGGACGCCGCCTCCTATCGCGCCTTCCTGACCGAGATCGGCTACCTGACCCCCGAGCCCGCCCCCTTCAGCGTCGAGAACGGCGCCATCGACCCCGAGATCGCCACCCTGGCCGGGCCGCAGCTGGTCGTGCCGGTCAGCAATGCCCGCTTCGCGCTGAACGCCGCGAATGCGCGGTGGGGCTCGCTCTATGATGCGCTCTACGGCTCGGACGTGATGGGGCCGGTGCCCTCGGGCGGCTTCGACGCCGCGCGCCGCGATGCGGTCGTGGCCCGCGCGGCCCAGGTCCTGGACCAGGCGCTGCCGCTGCTGGCGGGCAGCCATGCGGGGGTCGAGGCCTACGGCGCCGACGATCAGGGCCTGGTCGCCACCGTCGCCGGTCAGCCGGTGCGGCTGGCCGATCCCGACGCCTATGTCGGCACCCGCACCGAGGGCGCCCAGACCGCGTACGTGCTGCGCCACAACGGGCTGCATGTCGAACTGGTCATCGACCCCGGCCATCCGATCGGCGCGGCCTCGGCCTCGGGCCTGCGCGACGTGGTGATGGAGGCCGCGCTGTCGGCCATCCAGGACTGCGAGGACAGCGTGGCGGCGGTGGATGCCCCCGACAAGATCGGCGTCTATGCCAACTGGCTGGGGCTGATGCGCGGCGATCTGGAGGACAGCTTCGACAAGGGCGGCAAGACCATGACCCGCCGCCTGAACCCCGACCGCCGCGTGACCCGGCCCGACGGCACGACCGTCACCCTGCAGGGCCGCGCCCTGCTGCTGGTGCGCAACGTGGGCCATCTGATGACCACCGACGTGATCCGCAAGGACGGCCAGCCCACCCCCGAGGGGCTGATGGATGCGATGGTCACCGTGGCCTGCGCGATGCACGACCTGAAGAAGACCGACGGCCCCCGCAACAGCCGCGCGGGCGCCGTCTACGTGGTCAAGCCCAAGATGCACGGCCCCGACGAGGCGGCCTTCGCCGACCGCGTCTTTGCCCATGTCGAAGCCGTGCTGGGCCTTGCGCCCAACACCGTCAAGCTGGGCCTGATGGACGAGGAGCGCCGCACCAGCGCGAACCTGGCGGCCTCGATCCACGCGCTGCGCCATCGGCTGTTCTTCATCAACACCGGCTTCCTGGACCGCACCGGGGACGAGATCCACACCTCGATGCAGGCGGGCGCCTTCCTGGGGCGCGACGCGATGAAGGCGGCGGCGTGGCTGTCCGCCTACGAGGATCGCAACGTGCTGATCGGCCTGGCCTCGGGGATGCGCGGCCGGGCGCAGATCGGCAAGGGCATGTGGGCCAAGCCCGACGCCCTGGCCGAGATGCTGGAGGCCAAGATCGGCCATCCGAAATCCGGCGCCTCGACGGCCTGGGTCCCCTCGCCCACGGCGGCGACGCTGCACGCGCTGCACTACCACGTGGTCGACGTGGCCGCGCGCCAGGACGAGCTGGAAGGCCGCCCGATCCCCGATCTGGACCTGCTGCTGACGCCTGCGCTGGCCGATGCGCCCATGGCCCAGGACAAGGTCGCCCGCGAGCTGGAGAACAGCGCGCAGGGGATCCTGGGCTATGTCGTGCGGTGGGTCGATCAGGGCATCGGCTGTTCCAAGGTGCCCGACATCGACGACGTGCAGCTGATGGAGGACCGCGCCACCTGCCGCATCAGCGCGCAGTATCTGGCCAACTGGCTGCAGCACGGCGTCGTCTCGACCGAGCAGGTCGAGGATGCGCTGCGCCGCATGGCCGCCAAGGTCGATGCCCAGAACGCGGGCGATCCCGCCTATCGCCCCATGGCGCCGGACTTCGACGGCCCGGCCTTCCTGGCGGCGCGCGATCTGGTCCTGACCGGGGCCGACCAACCCTCGGGCTATACGGAACCCGCGCTCCATGCCCGCCGGGCCGAGGCCAAGGCGCTGCAGGCCGGCTGAACCCGCGCGCGCGGGCCGGGCGGTTGCGATGCCGCCGCCGCGCGCCTAGGGTGCGCTCCGCAACAAGGGCAGGAGCGTACCCACATGTCGGGACATATCATCGCGGTCGCCGGGATCGGCTATGTGGGCCTGTCGAACGCGGTCCTGCTGGCCGGGCGCAACACGGTGCGCGCGCTGGACGTGGACGCGGGCCGCGTGGCCATGCTGAACGACCGGCGCTGCCCGATCATCGACGCGGACATCGCCCACCACCTGGCGACCCGCGATCTGGACCTGACCGCCACGACAGATCCCGCCACCGCCTATGCGGGCGCCGACCATGTCATCGTGGCCACGCCCACCAACTACGATCCCGTCACCAACCGTTTCGACACCTCCAGCGTCGAGGCGGTGATCGCGGATGTCATGCGGCTGGCCCCGCAGGCGGTGATCGTGGTGAAATCGACCGTGCCCGTGGGCTTCACGCTGGACGTGCGGGCGCGGCTCGGCACCGATCAGGTGATCTTCAGCCCCGAATTCCTGCGCGAGGGCCGCGCGCTGCACGACAACCTGCACCCCTCGCGCATCGTGGTGGGCGAGGACAGCCCGCGCGGCCGCGTCTTCGCCGACCTGCTGGCCGAGGCGGCGCTGGACGACGATGTGCCGATCCTGCTGACCGGCCCGACCGAGGCCGAGGCGATCAAGCTGTTCGCCAACACCTATCTTGCCCTGCGTGTGGCCTATTTCAACGAGCTGGACAGCTATGCCCTGACCAGCGGGCTGGACAGCCGCCAGATCATCGAGGGCGTGGGCCTGGATCCGCGCATCGGCGGGCATTACAACAACCCCTCCTTCGGCTATGGCGGCTACTGCCTGCCCAAGGACAGCAAGCAGCTTCTGGCCAACTATGCCGACGTTCCCCAGAACCTGATCGCCGCCGTGGTCGAGGCGAACCGCACCCGCAAGGACGTGATCGCCGACCATATCCTGGCGCGGAAGCCGCAGGTGGTGGGGATCTATCGGCTGGTGATGAAGGCAGGGTCGGACAATTTCCGCCAGTCCGCCGTGCAGGGCATCATGAAGCGGCTGAAGGCCAAGGGGGTCGAGGTCATCGTCTACGAGCCCGCCATGTCCGAGGCGCGGTTCTTCGGATCCGAGGTGATCACCGACCTGGCGGCCTTCAAGGCGCGTGCCGGGCTGATCGTGGCGAACCGGCTGACCGACGACCTGACGGGCGTCGAGGACAAGGTCTATACCCGCGATCTCTTCGGCGGCGACTGACCGCCCTACAGCCCCTTGCGCATCTGCGCCTCGATCTCGCGGCGCTGGCGGCGCGAGCGGATCTGCTGGGCGGCCAGGTTCAGCGGACGCAGGGACAGCGTGTCGCCGTCGCGGCGCATGGCGAAGCGGCGGGTGGCGGCGGTGATATGGCTGTCGGCGGCGGTGATGGCGGCCACGGTGATCTGCAGATGGCGGATGTCGGCGGGCGCGATCTGGTCGAAGCCTTGGTGCCGGGCGCGGTCCAGCAGGTCGGTGACGCTGCCGATCTCGACATGGTCGCCGCTTTTCAGCGCGCCCTGCAGCGTCGCCTGGCGCGGGGTCTCGTGCTGGTCGCGGGCGATCTCGGTCCGGTCGGCGACGGATGACATGCGCTCGCCATCGGCGGTCCAGACGGTCAGCATGATCTCCAGCACGTAGAGCGGCTCCAGCCCCAGGTTGCTGACCAGGATGCGGGCGGACAGGTCGCGCGCGCCGCCCAGATGGATCAGGATCTCGGTCCGGCGCTGGCGGCGCATGCCCAGCACCAGGATATGCAGATAGACCACCCAGACCAGCGCCGTGATCGCCGCCATCGCGGCCTGCACCAGCCCGCTGTTCTCCGACACCCAGTCCCACATGGACGCGCCCCCTTTCCTTTTGCAACGCGCCCAACCCCCGCGAGGGGGCGATGTTCCATCGGCGCTTCTTCGCGGCGCCGCCGGACCCCTGCGGCGACGGGGCGCGTTTCCAACGTCCAAGACCCCCCACAACCCCCCATGAGGCCCGCCATGACCGACACCCCCATCTCCGTTCTGGAAGCGCGCCTCGAGGCGCAGCGCCGCCTGCTGGCGCGGATCGTCGCGGCCTTGGCGCCCGAGGCGCGCCAGCCGGTGATCGACTGGCTGGACCAGCACGACACCCTGCGCGACGGGCAGGAGGATCCCGGCGCCGTGCCGACCGAGGATACCGGCGCGGCCCTGGCCGTGTCCGAGGAGTTCCGCATGATCGCCCGGCTGGTGGGAGACCGCCTGCACGAGGTCGACCAGGCCTAGCTGCGCGCCGCCAGCATCCGGTCCAGATCCTCGGGGCGGATCAGCGCGTCCAGATCGACCCGCGCCCGCAGCCGCGCCAGCAGCAGATAAAGTCCCGCGATCTTGCGGTGCAGGAACAGGATCTCGGGCGGGGGCATCTCGGCCGGGGCGCGGGTGCGGGCCGCCTGCATGGCCGCATCTGCCACCTGCTGCGGGATGCCGCTGGAGGCCGGATCGAAGATCCCGCCCGCCCGCAGCGGCGCGAAGGCCACGTCCATCATGCCCAGAAGCATCTCCTGATGCGCCTCGGGCGTCTCGGGCCGGAAATAGCCGATGGCGATGGCGGCCTCGCGGATGTCGGCGCGATCCCCCGACAGGGCGGCCCGCAGCAGCGCCAGATAGCGCGGCGCGACGGGGGGTGAAAATCCCCGCGTGGCGCCGAAATCCAGCAGCACGATGCGGCCTCCGTCGGGATGGCCGCCCTCGGCCTGCCAGCGGTAGTTGGCGAAGTTCGGGTCGGTCTGCATCAGGTCGAAGCGGAACAGCTCCTCGATGACCAGGCGGCCCAGGTTCTGGGCGGCGCGGTCGCGGATGTCCTGAGGCGCCTCGGCCAGGGTCTCGATGGGGCGGCTGTCGATGAAGTCCATCGCCAGCACGTCGGGCGTGCTGAACTGATCGTCGGGCACCGGCAGCAGGAATTCGTCGCGCCCCGCCAGATTGGCGGCGTAGCGGCGCATCTGCTGCGCCTCGCGCAGGTAGTCGGCCTCGGCATGCAGCTGCTCGCGCGCCTCGGTCATCAGCGCGGGCAGGTCGATGCCGGGGGGCAGCAGGCCGGGGATCCGCATCATCAGGCCCAGATTGGCGATGTCGCTGTCGATGCTGTCCCGCACGCCGGGATACTGCACCTTGATCGCCAGATCGCGCCCGTCCTTGGTTTGCGCCCGATGCACCTGCCCGATCGAGGCCGCCGCGATCGGGCGCACCTGGAAGCGGGCGAAATGGCGCAGCCAGCCCGTCCCCCAGGCCGTGTCCAGCACCCGCTGCAGCTGCTTGGGGGGCATTGGGTCGGCATCGGCGCGCAGCCGCGACAGGATCTGCGTCAGTTCGGGCGGCAGCATGTCGCCCGCCTCCATCGAGACCAGCTGCCCCAGCTTCATCGCCGCCCCGCGCATCTGCGCCAGCTGCGCGGCCAGCCGCGCGGCATTGGCCGGGGTCAGGAACAGGTCCTGCGCGTTGGGGCGCTGGCCGGTGGCCAGCTGCCGCGCGCCCTGCGCCAAGGCGCGACCGCCGATGCCGCCCGCCAGCCCGCCGATGCGCAGCATGCGTGTCAGCCGCCCTTGCGGGACGGCGCGGGGGGTGCGGTCCGGGGGATCCTCGCTCATGGCCGGGCCAACAGATGGGCGGCCATCGCCTGCCCGCTGTCCCAGGCATGTGCGGCATCGGACCCAAGCGCCCAGTCCCCGCCCGCGACCAGCCCCGAGGCGTCATCGGCCAGGAAGGGCCGCCCGAGCGCGCGGTCGGTCCGGGCGTAAAGCCAGCGATGCGCCGCGCTGTGGCGCAGATGGGCGGCGTCCGCGCCCAGCTCGGCCAGAAGCAGCGGCGCCATCAGTTCGGCCAGCTCGGCGAAGGGCAGGTCGATATGGGCCATGCTCCAGTCCGGATCGGCATGGGCGACCCAAGGGGTCAGGGGCAGGTCCGCGCGGCCGGGCTTGGCGCCGTCCTGCCAGATCTGGTGCAGCGCGCCCTGGCACCGCCGGTGGACGAAGGGACGCGGCGCGGCGGGGTCCAGCCCCGCCATCAGCGTGACGCAGGCGTGATAGCTGATTTGCCCCAGATCCGCCGCGAAGGGATGATCCGCCCCCAGCAGGTCGCGGGCCTGCGGGGCGGGAATGGCCAGGACGACCAGATCGGCCTGATGCGCGATCCCCTCGCCGCCCAGATGCCAAACGCGGTCCTGGCGCTTAAGGGCGGTGACCATGGCGCCCTGCCGGACGTCCAGCCCTGCCGCCAGCGCCTTGGGGATGGCCGACATGCCGGGCAGGCCGGTCACGGCATGAGGATCGGCGTCGGGCCAGGGGGCGGCATGGCCCCCGGAGATCAGCCCGTCCAGACAGGCGGCAAGGCCGGGATCGCTTGCGGCCAGCCAAGGGGCGCCGTGATCGAAGCGCAGGCCGCCCTCCGCCCGGCGGGTGGCCAGACGGCCCCCGGGGCCGCGGCCCTTGTCGAACAGCGTGACGGACAGCCCCGCCTGCGCCAGACGGCCGGCGCAGGTCAGCCCCGCCAGCCCCGCGCCGATGATGGCCACCCTGATCCGTTCGCTCATGCGCCGCTTCCCGTCGTAATGCTGCGCCCATCAGCGCAGCCCCCGACGCCGGGCGCAAGGCGGCGTTTTGTCCGTCAGCGCAGATCTAGCCGGCCCATGAACTCCAGGAAGGCGGCCAGCGCGGCGGTGACCAGCTTGCGGCTGGAATAGACGATGTGGATGGGCACCCCGGGCAGGGCGTGGTCGGTCAGCACCGCGACCAGCCGCCCCTCGGCCAGATCCTCGGCCACCTGGAACTCGGGGGTCAGCGCGATGCCCTTGCCGCTGACCGCCAGCGCGCGCAGCAACTCGCCGTTGTTGCTGGAGAAGGTCGGCACGATCTTCTGATAGATCACCTCGGATCCCTGCCGCATGGGCCAGGTGCCGGTGCCGGGCAGGTTGGTGTAGTGCAGGCAATGGTGATCGCGCAGGTCGGCCGGACGTCGCGGCTGGCCCATGCGGGCGATGTAATCGGGCGAGGCGACCAGCAGGATGCAGGCATCCTGCAGATGCCGGGCATGCAGGCTGCTGTCCTCCAGCCGGCCGATGCGGATCACCGCGTCGAAGCCGTCGCGCGACAGGTCGGACCGGCTGTCGTCCAGCACCAGGTCCAGCTGGATGTCGGGATATTCCTCCATGAAGCGCAGCAGATGCGGCTGGAAGACCCGCATCGTGTACTGCACCGGCACCCCCAGCCTGAGCGGCCCCGAGGGATGGGCCGAGGCCGCGCGCACCGCCTCGGTCGCGGCGTCCAGGCGGGCCAGGACCTCGATCAGCTCGGCGCAGTAGCCGTGGCCCGCCGCCGTGGGCGTCACCGCGCGGGTGGTCCGCGTCAGCAGCCGGGTGCCCAGGTCCGCCTCCAGGTCCGAGATCATCTTGCTGGCCATGCTTTTCGAGATGCCGACCCGCCGGGCGGCGGCGGCAAAGCTGCCCTCGTCGACGATGGCCACGAACAGGCGCAGGCTCTTGATGTCCATGATCGGCCCCCCTGCCGGGACCGCGACATGCGCAAGGGCCGCCGACCGGATGGTCGACGGCCCTCGGGCCCCGTCAGCGGGGCCGTCCGGTCGCAAGGATCAGTAGAAGCCGCGGCTGGAATTATCAATGCCGGCGGTGTCTTCGCTGGTGTTGATCTGGGTGACCGTCACCAGGTCACGGGCGTTCAGGCCGGCCTGTGCCAGCTCGCGCGAGGTCATCACGTCGCCTGCGGGGACCTGCACGGTCTGGGAGGCCTCGGCGGGAGCGGTGGTTTCGGTCATCCCGCCGCTGCTGGCGGCGAAGGCGCCACCGGAGGCCAGGGTCAGGGCGGTCAGTGCAAACACAAAAGTTTTCATGGTCGTTTTTCCTTGGTTTTGGCAGTCGGCCGGTAAAGGTCGGGGCCGTTTCAATGACTGTCAGATAGTCCGCCCAAGGAGGCGCGATTAGACGCGAATTCGCGCGCTCTGTGTTCGATGAGGCAGGACAATCCGCGCGGATCGTCCTGCATCGGTGATTTATGCGGTGCAGACCTGCGCGATGCGATCCAGGATCGCCTGCGGCTGGCCATCCAGCGCGGCGCCCTGCCGGGGGCGACCCTCCCATGCGCCCAAGGGGCCCTGGCGGTCCTCGGGGTTCATCAGGGTCAGGCCTAGGGCGATGCCCTCGGACAGGACCCGCACCTCGCCCTTGGTCAGCGTGAAGAGGTCGGGATCGGTCAGGAACACCGCCGCCGTCGCGTCATGGACCAGCATCCCGTCATAGCCCGCCGCCTGGTAGAAACGCACGTAGCCCTGCGACAGGGCGGTGACCAGCTGCATCCCCGGCCCCCCGCGCCGTCCCAGATCGTCCAGCAGGGGGCGGTCCATGAAGGTCCGCGTGGTCAGGTCCAGGGGCACCGCCACCACCGGCCAGGAGGCGCCGAAGACGATGTCGGCGGCCAGCGGATCGCCCCAGATGTTGGCCTCGCCCGCCGGGGTGATGTTGCCCGGCACGCGGAAGGCGCCACCCATCAGCGTCACGTCGCGCACCAGCCCGGCGATCTCGGGCGCGATCTGCAGTGCGCGGGCCAGGTTGGTCATGCGGCCCACCGCCAGGATGCGGATCTGGCCGGGATGGGCGCGGATCTGGTCGACCAGGAACTGCGCCGCCGTGTCGGGATCCTCGGTGGGCGCCAGGTCGACCGGGTGGTCCCCCAGGCCGTTCTCGCCATGGATATGGGTGGGAAAGGCGTCCTCGGGCATGTCCGGGGTCAGCGGCCCCGCGGCGCCCGCATGGACCGGGGCGCCGTGGCCCCAGGCCCCCAGCAGGAAGCGCGCGTTGCGGGTGGTCAGCGCCACCGGGGCATTGCCGAAGACGGTGGTGACGCCCACCAGGTCGATCTGCGGATGGCGGATCAGATAATACAGCGCCAGCGCGTCATCCACGCCCGGATCGGTGTCGAAGATCACCTTGTGACTGGTCATGTCGAATGTCCCCCGTTGTGATCGGCCCGGCATAGCGCGGTTTCGCGGCGGGTCAACCGCACTGCGGCGACGCATTGCCCCGAACCGCGCGGAAACGAAAATCTTGCCTGATCGCGGCTGCCATGCGACATCCGGTGAAACAGGGGAACTTCATGTCGCAGACCTTCCGCCAGCCCGAGATCCTGGACATCGCCCGGCGCGACGGCAAGGTGACGGTCGAGGGGCTGGCCGGGCATTTCGGCGTCACCTTGCAGACGATCCGCCGCGACCTGACCGAACTGGCCGAGACGGGGCGGCTGGAACGCGTGCATGGCGGCGCGATCCTACCCTCGGGCGTGGCCAATATCGGCTACGAGGAACGCCGCGCCCTGCATCTGGCCGCCAAGACCGCCATCGCGCGCGCTTGCGCGGCCGAGGTGCCCGACAAGGTCAGCCTGTTTCTCAACATCGGCACCAGCACCGAGGCGGTCGCGCGCGAGCTGCTGGGCCATCGCGAGCTGCTTGTCGTCACCAACAACATGAACGTCGCCAACATCCTGGCGGCCAATCCCGATTGCGACGTGATCGTCACCGGGGGCAGCCTGCGCCGCGCCGATGGCGGGCTGGTGGGCACGCTGGCGGCCGAGACGATCCGCCAGTTCAAGTTCGACCTGGCGGTGATCGGCTGTTCGGCGCTGGACCGCGACGGCGACCTGCTGGATTTCGACATCCAGGAGGTGGGCGTCAGCCAGACCATCCTGCGCCAGTCGCGCCGCACCTTCCTGGTGGCCGACCATTCCAAGCTGGCGCGCAGCGCACCCGCCCGGATCGGATCGCTGTCGGAACTTGACGCGATCTTCACCGACCGCCCCCTGCCCGAGCCCTTGGCCCGGGCCTGCCGGGACTGGCAGACCCGCGTGGTGGTCGTCTAGGCGTCACAGCTCCGCCAGAAGCGCCGCCGTGTCGGGCATCCGCGCCAGGCTGGCCGCGATGCGGTCGCGCCAGCGGGGGCCGCGGGCCAGCGCGTCCTCAAGCGCCTCGGCCAGGTCGTCGGGGCGGTCGCGGGCCAGCACCTCGATCAGCACGGCGGCCTGCGCGCGGTCCTTGGCGGATTTCATCCGGTCCTGCGCGCGCCGCCGGTCCGCCACGATCAGCTTGTGGATGGCGAACCGTTCCGGGCGCGGGATCTGCACCAGCACGCCGCTGCGATAGGGGATGGCCGCCGGGATCGGCTCGGCGATCAGATAGTTCAGATGCCGCAGCGCCTGCGCCTGCACGCCAAGCGCGGGCAGGTCGCGCAGCCCCTCCTCGCCGAAGGCGGGGGTCAGGAACTCGACCAGCGCGGTGCCCGTCGTCTGCCGCCAGCGCCAGGCCCGGCCCGGTTCCAGGCTGGGGGCGGGGGCAAAGTCGAACTCGGCCAGCACCTGCGTGACCGGAGGGGCGGTCACGTCGTCCAGCGCCAGCGACAGGCGCTCGAAGCTGGCGATGTCCAGATCGTCGGTCTGCGCGGTCTGCTCCAGCGACAGGGCCAGGTTCAGCTCTCCCTCGTAGAGGCGGAAGGCATGGGTGCCCACGACCGTGCCGCCAAGCCGGAACACCCCGGCGCCTGCCAGCGCTGCCATCAGGCTGCCGCTGGTGGGATCGAGGCCTAGGAACCCCTCGGCCCGCAGCAGCCGCACCAGCCGCGCCCGGTCGCGGCGGCGCTGGCCGTCGGGCGCGCGGTCCTGCCGCAACGCCGCCATGCGCGCCGCCAGGTCGGGGCTGTCCTCGCCCAGATAGCGCTTGCGGACCTCGGTGCCGACGCGAAAGCTGTCATACCAGTAGCCGCGCCCGTTCCGCGTCACCAGGGTCGGCGTGCCGCGCAGGTCGCGCAGCCCCTCGTCGCGCAGGGACCGCAGCAGGTCGTGATAGGCGGCATGGGCCAGGGCGGAATGGGTGCGGGGCATGATGTTCAACAGTTGGGACGACTGTTGACTACACCCATGTTCAACATCGGGCAAGACTGTTGAACATGAGATGCCGCCGCCCCCCCCCGGCTGGACATTCGCGCCCCGGTCGGCAAGGTCTGGTCCGGGGACAGGGCCGTGCCGCACGGCCCCACGGGAAAGGGACAGGCCATGAGCTATCTGGGAATCGATCTGGGCACGTCGGGCCTGCGGGCGCTGCTGGTGGATGACGAGGGCCGCCCCCTGGGCGCGGCCGAGCGTCATTACGCCGTCGCCAACCCGGCCTCGGGCTGGTCCGAACAGGACCCGGCCGACTGGATCGCGGCCTTCCGGGGCGCCGTGGCCGACCTGCGCGCCGCGCATCCCCAGTTCGCCGGCCTGCGCGGGATCGGGGTGGCGGGCCACATGCACGGCGCCACCGTGCTGGACGCGGCCGACCGCGTGCTGCGGCCCTGCATCCTGTGGAACGACACCCGCAGCCATGTCGAGGCGGCCGCCCTGGACGCCGATCCGCGCTTTCGCGCCCTGACCGGCAACATCGTCTTTCCGGGCTTCACCGCGCCCAAGCTGGCCTGGATGGCCGCGCACGAGCCCGAGCTGTTCGCCCGCGCCGCACGCGTCCTGCTGCCCGCCGCCTATCTGAACCTGTGGCTGACGGGCGAGCATGTGGGCGATCTGTCGGATGCCTCGGGGACCTCTTGGCTGGACACCGGCGCGCGCGACTGGTCGGAGGACCTGCTGGCCGCGACCGGCATGACCCGCGCCCAGATGCCGCGTCTGGTCGAGGGCTCGGGCGCGGCGGGGCGGCTGCGCGCCGATCTTGCCGCCGAATGGGGCCTGGCCGCGCCCGTTACCGTGGCCGGGGGGGCGGGCGACAATGCCGCCGCCGCCTGCGGGATCGGCGCGATGGCCGAGGGGGCGGGCTTCGTCTCGCTTGGCACCTCGGGGGTGCTGCTGGCGGCGCGCGACGGCTATGCGCCCGCGCCCGACACCGCGCTGCACAGCTTCTGCCACGCGGTGCCGGGGCGCTGGTACCAGATGGGGGTGATGCTGGCCGCGACCGACTGCCTGAACTGGCTGGGGCGGATCACCGGCACCAGCCCCGCCGCGCTGACCGCCGATCTGGGGCCGCTGCGGGCGCCGGGGCCGGTGCGCTTCCTGCCCTATCTGTCGGGCGAGCGGACGCCCCACAACGACCCCGCGATCCGCGGCAGCTTCACCGGGCTGGCCAGCGCCACGGGCCGCGACGACCTGACCCGCGCCGTGCTGGAGGGGGTCGCCTTCGGCCTGGCCGACAGCCTGGCCGCGCTGCAGGCGACGGGCGCGCATCCCACCCGGCTGATGGCCATCGGCGGCGGCGCGCGGTCGCGCACATGGCTGCAGATCATCGCCACCGCGCTGGACGTGACCCTGACCCTGCCCGCGGATGGCGAGTTCGGCGCGGCGCTTGGCGCCGCCCGGCTCGGCATGGTCGCGGCGGGCGGAGGCGAGGTCGATCAGGTCATGACCGCGCCCGATGTCACCGACGAGATCGCCCCCGACCAGGCCCTGCGCGGGGCCTTCGACGCGGCGCTGCAGGGGTTCCGCGCCGCCTATCCGGCCATCCGCGCGGTCCAATAGGCCCCGATCGGCCGGCGGGCAGCGAAAACCTGCCCGATCGGACATCTCACAGATAATTGCGCGCCACGGCGATGGCGACGGCCTGGGTGCGGCTTTTCGCGCCCAGCTTGCTGCAGGCCTTCAGGGCCCGCTGCTTGACCGTGGATTCCGCGATGCCCAGATGGCCCGCGGTCTCGATCTGCCCCAGCCCGTCGCGAAAGCAGCGCAGCACGTCCAGCTCGGCCGCGGTCAGGGCGGCGCGGTTCAGCACCATGTCGGTCCACAGGTGGAAGCGCGCGGTGCAGCGCGCGATCTCGTCATCGGTGAACTCGCGGTCGGGATGCGACAGCGTCAGGAACGACCGCTTGCCCGCCACCTTGCGCGAGATCGCCACCCCGTGGTTCAGCCGGAACCGCTTGGCCGCACGCATGACGCCGCGCAGGTCGGGGATGCGCACCTCGGACCAGCGGGCATGGCCGTCATGGGTCATCGTCCACATCGCGATCGGATCGCCGAAGAAGTAGTTGCGCTCTTCGTAGATCGCGCGCCAGGCGTCGGGATAGGCGTTGTAGAGATGCTCGGGGCCCTTGTAGGTCAGGTTGAACCCCATGATCCAGCCCGAGGGCGCCAGCGCATGCATCTGCGCGATCTCGTCGTCAAAATTCGGGATCAGGTCATTCAGCATCGGGCTCTCCTGCCGTGTCGGACGGACATTATGCCTTTTCGGACATACTGAAAAGGCAGCCCTGTCGCTTTTCGCGCGACAGGGGGGGCCGGTCGGTCGCACAGCTTGTCTCATCCAGCTTGCAAGAAGGAGATCGACTGCAATGGGAATCAGAGAACCGAAACTGGCCACCGCGGAATTCAGCCGCGACATGGTCGAGACGATGCTGACCTATTTCGACGCCTATGCCGACGAGGGCGTCCTGAAGGTCGAGGTGACCAGCTGGGGGCTGTGGCTGCCCAACAAGACGACCGGCGGGCGCCAGTTCCTGGGCCTGGCGAAGCTGCCCGAGGGGTATCGGCAATGAAGGATACTCTCATGGCGCATTCCACGTCCGATATTCAGGTCGACACGATCATCCTGCCCCGCGACATGCACCGCTTCGATCTGGTGGCCAGCTTCTTCCGGCTGCGCAAGCAGATCTTCGTGGACCGCATGGCCTGGCCCTTGCACCACGCCGAAGGCATCGAGTTCGAGCAATACGACACCTTCGACACCGTCTACGTGATCGCCCATCAAGATGGTCGCGCGGTCGGTGGCGCGCGGCTGAAGCGCACCGACTGTTCCTTCGGGGGCGGCACGGTGCGCTATTCCTACATGATCCGCGACGCGCATCTGGGGCTGCTGCCGGGCATGCCCACCAATCTGTGCCATGGCGAACCCCCGGTCGATCCGCAGTCCTGGGAACTGACGCGCTTTGCCGCCCTGCCGCTGCCGGGCCTTGCCGAGCGCATCCTGGAGGCGTCGAACACCCATCTGCACCGGATCGGCGCATCGGACTGCCTGTTCCTGGGTCCGCCCGCCTTCCTGCGGATGGCCACGCGGCTTGGCTGGACGCCCCGGAAGATGGGCGATCTGGTCGGCAATGACGACGGCAAGTTCCTGGCCTTCGCCTGCGCCGTGCGCCAGCCGCAGATGGCCGCCTAGCAGATGGACGCCTGGCCGGGGGCACCCCCCGGCCGCGCGGCGTGCTGCTGCAGATCTTTCGCGCCAAGCCGGGCGCGGATCGCGCGCGACAGCGCGTCGATGCCGACCGTGACCAGCCCGGTCGCGGCCAGGATGACGACTGCGCGGTCCATGCGCAGCTCTCCGATCGCGTCGTCCAGATAGAATCCCAGGGTGGCGATGCCCAGGATCCCCATGATCGCGGATTCGCGGATGATGATCTCCCACCGATACAAGCACAGCGCCACGAAGGGCGCGAAGAGGCGCGGCGCCAGCTCCCACCCCCACAGCGTCAGCCCGCGCGGCGCGTCGGGGCGCAGCGCGAGGCCCGTGGCCTGCCGCCCCAGCAGATGGCCGATGATGGCGCCGTTGTGCAGGCCCAGGGCCAGGATGGCGGGCAGCATGGACGGCCCCCAGACCTGCAGGAACAGGTAGGCCAGCATGTATTCGGGAAAGGACCGCAGGATCACCAGCACCAGATGCCCAAGCGCCGCGCCCACGCGCCCTGTCACGCGCGGCACGATCAGCGCCTGCGCGGCGAAGGCCACGGCGCCGGCCAGCACCAGCGCCAGCTGCGCCACGATCAGCGTCGCGGCAAGCCCCGGCAGGATCGCGACGGTGGCCAGATCCCACAGCCATGGCAGCAGCGCGGCCGGATCGCCCTGCCGCAAGGGCGCGGGAACGATGTCGCTGGACAAAAACCGCCACAGCGCCCCCTGCCCCATCGGCGGCGAGGTGACGCGGCCCAGCATCACCACGGCAAAGCCCAGCCACAGGACCACCAGCCGGGGCCGCATCCAGACCCGCACGCCGGCGATCAGTGCGATATAGATCGCCATGACCGCGCCCGCCGCGCCGTAATCCCCCTGCCGGAAAAAGGTGTCCAGCTGATAGCCAAGCGTCGGCAGCCCGACGAAGCCCAGCACCGCCGAGGACCGCAGCCCGCATTCCAGCCGGTAGAGCGCATAGGTCGCCATCTCGGGCACAGCCAGCGGCGCGCGGGCCCAGAGGAACCGCGTCAGGGGATCGACGCGCGGGCCCAGCCACAGGCCCGGGCGGGGATCGGACTCGTCCAGGATCTCGGACAGGACCTTGGCGAAGATGCCCGCATAGGGCAGCGCGATGGCCAGAACGCCGGTCCAGACGCTGATGCCCAGCACCTGGAGAAGCAGCAGCGCCCAGAACAGCTCGTGCACGGATCGCAGCGCGATGGCCAGCCAGCGCACGGGCCTGAGGCGATAGAAGGGCGCCAGCACCAGCCCGGCCAGCCCGCCAAGCGCCACCCCCGCCACGGCGAAGGCCACGGTCAGGGCGACGGCGCGGGCGATCTGCTCGATGGCGCTGAAATCAGGGGACAGGAAGCCCTGCCCCATCCGCGCCAGCGCGGCCCAGGGATCGTGCCCCGCGACGGCCAGATCGGCCAGCGGCAGGCAGACCAGGGCCAGCAGGACGAACCCCGCCACCACGCCGGGGCGTGACAGACGGGGGGACCGCGACAGGCGGGGGGACGCAGGCCTAGCCATAAAGCGCCTCGATCCGCGTCGCATCCAGATCGCCCACCGGCAGATCGAAGAGGAACCGCCCCTGCCGCAGCCCGATCACCCGCGTGGCGAAGGCGCGGGCGATGGCCACGTCATGCAGCGCCAGGATCGCGGTCGGGAAGGCCGCGCGCAGCACCTCGGCCAAGGCCCCGGACTGGCGGGGATCGACGGCGGAGAGGGGCTCGTCGCCCAGGATCAGCTCGCCGCCCCGGTGCAGGGCGCGGGCCAGCGCCACGCGCTGCTTCTGCCCGCCCGACAGCCCCTCGACGGCGCGGTCGGCCTCGGGCGTCAGGCCGACGCGGGCCAGATCGGCCAGCGCCGCCGCCCGGTCGGGGGCCGAGGGCCGGACCAGGGTGCGCAGGTTGCGCCAGGCGCCGTGATCGTCCAGCCGCCCCATCAGCACGTTGCGCAGCGCGCTCAGCTGCGGGACCAGCGCCGCGTCCTGCGGCACCAGCGCGACCCGCAGCCCGCGCGCCTGCGCCACGCCGTGCAGCGCCGCCAGCAGCGTCGACTTGCCCGACCCGCTGCGCCCCAGCAGCGCCACCCGCTCGCCGGGCGCGACATGCAGTCGCACGTCGGCCAGCACGGGGGCGCCGCCATAGCCCAGATCGGCCCCGTCCAGACGCAGCATGGAAGGCTTACTCCAGCAGGTCCAGCTGGCGGCCGACCTCTTCGATGGGGGCGTAATCGTCGTTCGTGGCGGCGATGAAGGCATTGCGGGGGAAGGCCGCCAGCAGGTCGGGATCGTCCATGCCGATCAGCGCCGCCTGCACGCGGTCGGCGAACCCCTCGCCCCACCGCGCGTCCACGTCGCCGCGGATCGTCCAGTTGTAATCGGGATAGGGCGGCGTCTGCCAGATGACCTTGGCCGTCTCGACCTCGGGGGCGCCGTCGGCCACCGCCTGGTCATAGACGGTGAAGTTCAGCGCCCCCACTTGCCAGGCGCCCGAGGCGACCAGCCGCAGCGTCTGGCTGTGATCGCCCGAGAAGCCCACGCGGTCGAAGAACTCCTCGGGCGCCTCGCCGGTATTCTCGCGGATGGCGAACTCGGGCATCAGCCGCCCCGAGGTCGAGGTCTTGGCCCCGAAGGTGAAGGACATGCCCCGCGCGGCCTCGGGGAAATCGTCGGATTGCGTCAGCCCCGTATCGGTATGGGCGATGAAATAGCTGACGAAACTGGTGTCCTCGTCGCCTTGGGCGATGGCGCGGGCGCCCGGCACGACCAGCCGCGCCTGCACGCCCGACAACCCGCCGAACCAGGCCAATTGCACCTGGTCGTTGCGGAAGGCGGTGACCGCGGCGGGATACGACTTCACCGGCACGAACTGGACCGGCACGTCCAGCTCCTCGGACAGGTATTCGGCGACCGCGCCGAAGCGTTCGGCCAGGCGCGTCTCGTCCTCGTCGGGGATGGCCGAGAAATAGAGCGTGTCCTGGGCATGGGCCATGCCGGCCAGCAAGAGGCCGGCGGCAAGGATCGGGGCAGTCAGGCGCAAGGTCATGGGGGGTAGCCTTTCGAAGGAACGCGACAGAAGGGGGATGAGGACCGGCGGGCCCCGCCTTGCGGGCCGCGCGCCATGTCGTCAAGCCCCCGCGTATCGCGGCGCACCTTGCGGCCCGAGCGCCCCCGGCGCATCGGCTTGCCGCCCCTGTCTAGCCCGGCCTCCCGCCCCGCTGCAAGACGCCCCGTGACGCCCCCTGCGCGCGCCCGGACGCGGGCGGACGCACGGGCAGACGCGCGGGCGTGTCTTGACACGGACGGTTCAGCGGCGGACGATAGGCACGTACCTATCTATGACAGACAGGCAAAAGGGGGGGTCCCATGAATATCGACCTTTCGCGCCGCGGCTTTCTGAGGCTGGCGGGTGCGGGGGTTGCGGCAACGTCGCTTGGAGCCATGGGCTTCGGCAGCGCCGAGGCAGCGGAGGCCGCGCAGGTGCGCGCCTACAAGCTGGCCACGACGACGGAAACACGCAACACCTGCCCCTACTGCTCGGTCGCTTGCGGGATCATCATGTATTCGCGCGGCGACGTGAAGGCCGGCGAGACCGCCGAGCTGATGCATATCGAGGGCGACGCCGATCACCCGACGAACCGCGGAACGCTGTGCCCCAAGGGTGCGGCGCTGAAGGATTTCGTCCATGCGCCCACGCGCCTGACGCATCCGCGCATCCGCCGCGCGGGCAGCGACCAGTTCGAGGAGATTTCCTGGGACGAGGCGCTGGACAAGATCGCCCGCGAGCTGAAGGACGACCGCGACGCCAACTTCATCGCCACGAACGATGACGGCACGCCGGTCAACCGCTGGACAACGACCGGCTTCCTGGCGGCCTCCGCCACCACGAACGAAACCGCATGGCTGACCTACAAGACGGTCCGGTCCATGGGGATCGTCGGCTTCGACAATCAGGCGCGAGTCTGACACGGCCCTACGGTGTCCAGTTTGGGCCCGACATTCGGCCGTGGAGCGATGACCAATCCATGGACTGACATCAAGAACACCGACCTGGTGATCGTGATGGGCGGAAACGCCGCCGAAGCGCATCCCTGCGGCTTCAAATGGGTGACCGAGGCCAAGGCGCATCGCGGCGCCAAGCTGGTCGTGGTCGATCCCCGCTATACCCGCACCGCATCGGTGGCGGATTACTACGCGCCCATCCGTCCGGGCAGCGACATCGCCTTCCTGATGGGGGCGATCCGCTGGTGCATGGAGAACGACAAGGTGCAGTGGGACTATGTCCGCAACTACACCAACGCCTCGTTCCTGGTGCGCGAGGACTTCGGCTGGCAGGACGGGCTCTTCACCGGCTATGACGAGGAAAAGCGCGACTTCGACAAGGAAAGCTGGGACTACCAGTTCGGCGAGGACGGCTTCGCGCTGACCGATCCGACGCTTCAGGATCCGCGCTGCGTCTGGCAGATGCTCAAGAAGCATGTCGATGTCTACACGCCCGAATTCGTGGAAAACATCACCGGCACGCCGCGCGACAAGTTCCTGGATATCTGCGGAATGATCGGGGAATGCTCGGCCCCCGACAAGACGATGACCTCGATGTACGCGCTTGGCTGGACCCAGCATTCCAAGGGCGCGCAGAACATCCGCGGCATGGCGATGCTGCAGCTGATCCTGGGCAATATCGGCGTCCGGGGGGGGGCATGAACGCGCTGCGCGGGCATTCCAACATCCAGGGCCTGACCGATATCGGCCTGATGTCGAACCTGATCCCCGGCTATCTGAACATCCCGACCGAGGCCGAGGTCGACTGGCAGACCTATCTGTCCACCCGCAGCTTCACCCCGCTGCGTCCGGGCCAGACCAGCTACTGGCAGAACTATCCCAACTTCATGGTCAGCTTCCTCAAGGCCATGTGGGGCGATGCCGCGACCGAGGAGAACGATTGGGCCTTCGACTACCTGCCCAAGCTGGACGTCCCGGCCTATGACATCCTGCGCATGTTCGAGCTGATGAACCATGACCGGGTGAACCTGTATTTCTGCCAGGGCTTCAACCCGCTCCTGTCCATCCCCAACCGGGAGAAGGTCACCACGGGCCTGTCCAAGCTGAAGATGCTGGTCGTGATGGACCCCCTGTCCACCGAGACCTCGCATTTCTGGCAGAACCACGGCGCGCATAACGACGTGGACACGGCCGCGATCCAGACCGAGGTGCTGGAGCTGCCCACGACCTGCTTCGCCGAGGACGAGGGCGCGCTGGTCAATTCGGGCCGCTGGCTGCAGTGGCACTGGCCGGGCGCGACGCCGCCGGGCGAGGCCAAGCACGACACCTGGATCATGGCGCAGATCTGGACGCGGGTGCGCGAGCTGTATCGGACCGAAGGCGGCGCCTTCCCCGATCCGATCGTGAACCTGTCCTGGGACTATGCCGATCCCGGAGAGCCGCATCCCGCAGAACTGGCGCGCGAGATGAACGGCCGCGCCCTGACCGACGTGACGGATCCGGCGACGGGCGCGGTGGTGGTGCAGGCGGGCCAGCAGGTGTCCGGCTTCGGGCAGCTGCGGGCCGACGGCTCGACCATGGCGGGCTGCTGGATCTATGCCGGCAGCTGGACCGAGGAGGGCAACATGATGGCGCGGCGGGACAATTCCGATCCCGACGACGTGGGCATGTACCTGAACTGGGCCTTTGCCTGGCCCGCCAACCGGCGCGTGCTCTACAACCGCGCCTCGGCGGACATGAACGGCCAGCCCTGGGACGCGACGCGGCCCCTGGTGCAATGGGACGGCGAACGGTGGGGCGGCTACGATGTCCCCGACATCGCGCCCACCGCGAACCCGTCCGAGGTCGGCCCCTTCATCATGAACCAGGAAGGGGTCTCGCGGCTCTTCACCCGGGGCATGATGCGCGACGGGCCCTTCCCGACGCATATGGAGCCCTTCGAAAGCCCGATGGCCAACGTGTTCAACCCGCGCATGCGCGGCAACCCGGTGGCCCGGATCTTCGAATCCGACGTGGCGCGGCTTGGCGGCAGCGACGAATTCCCGTTCGTCGCGACCTCCTATCGCCTGACCGAGCATTTCCACTACTGGACCAAGCACAACCCGGTGAACGCCGCGTTGCAGCCCGAGTTCTTCGTGGAAATCAGCGAGGAGCTGGCGGCCGAACGCGGCATCACCAAGGGTGGTCGCGTGCGGGTCTGGGGCGCGCGGGGCCAGGTCTGGGCCAAGGCCGTGGTGACCAAGCGGATCAAGCCCATGACCTGCGACGGCAAGACCGTCCATGTCGTCGGCATCCCGCTGCACTGGGGCTTCATGGGGGCCGCCAAGAAAGGCTGGGGGCCCAACAGCCTGACGCCCTTCGTCGGTGACGCCAACACGGACACGCCGGAATTCAAGGCGTTCCTGGTCAACATCGAACCCGCCGCAGAGGAGCCGGTCGCATGAACGATATGGCCAACAGCCCGACCACGGCGGTCTCGAACCCGCCCGTGCAGCCGACCGAGGCCTATTTCGATGCGCGCGACATCGTGCGCATCTCGGCCACCCGGAACGTGCCGCAACCCGACCGCCAGCTGGAGAAGCTGGCCAAGCTGATCGATGTGTCCAAATGCATCGGCTGCAAGGCCTGCCAATCCGCCTGCGTGGAATGGAACGACACGCATCCCGAGATCGAGGAGAACGTGGGGGTCTACGAGAACCCACACGACCTGACGCCGAACATGTTCACCCTGATGCGCTTTGCGGAATGGGAGAACCCGGCGACGAACGATCTGGAATGGCTGATCCGCAAGGACGGCTGCATGCATTGCGAGGATCCGGGCTGCCTCAAGGCCTGCCCGGCCCCCGGTGCCATCGTGCAGTATTCCAACGGGATCGTCGATTTCGTGAAGGACAACTGCATCGGTTGCGGCTATTGCGTCACCGGCTGTCCCTTCGACATCCCGCGCATCAGCCAGGTCGATCATAAAAGCTACAAGTGCACGCTCTGTTCGGATCGCGTCGCGGTGGGCCAGGGCCCTGCCTGTGCGAAGGCCTGCCCCACGCAGGCCATCGTCTTCGGCACCAAGGCCGACATGCAGGCCCATGCCGAGACGCGGATCGAGGATCTGAAGTCGCGCGGCTACGAGAACGCAGGCCTCTACGACCCCGCGGGCGTCGGCGGCACGCATGTGATGTACGTGCTGCACCATGCCGACAAGCCGGGCATCTACAACGATCTGGCTGAGAACCCCCGCATCTCGCCCATCGTCGAGGGCTGGAAGGGCGTCACCAAGACCGCCGGTCTGGCCGCCATCGGCCTGGCCGCCATCGGCGCCACGCTGCACGGGCTTCTGGCCCGCGGCAACGAGGTTGAGGAGCATGACACCGAGGCCGCCAAGACGCTGGTGGTCGAGGGTCGCGATCCCGACGAGCCGCATGACAAGGGGGGGCATCTCTGATGGCGCCGCGCCCCTATTATTCGGAACGCGGCGACCGCATCGAAAGCCGTGCCCCGGTCGAGGTGAGTCGCTATCGCGGCTTCACCCGGGCCAACCACTGGGTCACGGCCTTCTGCTTGATCGCGCTGGCCCTGTCGGGGCTGGCGCTGTTCGACCCGGCCCTGTACTTCCTGACCGCCCTCTTCGGCGGCGGGCAGATCACCCGCTGGATCCATCCGATCATCGGCGTGGCGCTGTTCGTCAGCTTCGCGCTGATGTTCATCCAGCTGTGGCGCCTGAACATGCCCAAGCCCGAGGACACGACCTGGGTCACCAAGATCGGCGACGTGGTCAAGGGCAACGAGGACAACCTGCCGGAACTGGGCAAGTACAATGCCGGGCAGAAATTCGTCTTCTGGGGCATGACCGGGCTGATCGTCGTGCTGATCGTCTCGGGCGTGCTGATCTGGCAGCAGGTCGTGGGCCATCTGGTCAGCGTGCCGGTGCGCCGCGTCGCGGTGCTGGTGCATGCGCTGGCGGCGGTGGCGATCATCCTGGTCTTCATCATGCATGTCTATGCCGCCATCTGGACGCGCGGCACGCTGCGGGCGATGACCCGGGGCACCGTGACCGGCGGATGGGCCTGGCGCCATCACCGCAAATGGCTGCGAGAGATCGCCAGCCGCGACACAAAGGGACCGGCAGAGTAATCTGCCGGCCACAACCGCCGACTGAACCCCCGAGGACCATCCCTGTGGCCGGTCGGCCCGGAGACCTTCATGACCCGCTTTCCCCAACCCGACCCCTCCGCGATCGGCGGCGTGCCCACCGCGCCCCTGGCCTTCCTGCCCGATCCGGCGCGGCTGTTTGCGACCCGCGCCAAGCGGCTGGACTTCCTGGCCGGGCACAGCGCCAATCTGGGGCCCTGGCTTGCCTTCCTGGGCAGGCTGTCGGACCTGCAGGCGCGGCTGGCCCGCGACCTGCCCCCCGCCACTCCCCTGTCCCCCGAGCGCGTGCAGCTGGCCCGCGAAAGCCGCATGCCGCCGCTGGACCGTCGGGCCGAGGCGACCGATCCGCAGCTGCACGACATCCTGGACCGGGTGCTGACGGCGGCGGCTGATCTCGAGATGCCCGACCCTGCCCGGATGGCGCTGCTGGCGGTCAGTTCGGCCCCGCTTGGCGACCGGCACTGGCTGCTGGAGAACATCCTGTCCGACACCGTGCCCGAGGACAGCGTCGCCCCGCATCTGTTCGCGGCGTTGGCGGTGCAGCTGCACATGGCGCGCCGCGCCGCGACGCTGGAGGCGCGCCAGCTGGTCGCGATCCGCACCGGGGTCTGCCCCGCCTGCGGGGGGCGGCCCGCGACATCCTCGGTCATCGGGGTGGGCGATCTGGACGGCGTGCGCTATGCCGCCTGCGCCTGCTGCCAGACGCAATGGAACGAGGTGCGGCTGACCTGCCTCTGCTGCGGGTCCACCGCCGCGATCAGCTATCGCAGCGTCGAGACGACCGAGGCGACCGTCCGGGCCGAGGTCTGCGGCGATTGCGATTCGTGGGTCAAGATCCTCTACCAGAACAAGAACCACAGCCTGGAGCCGGTGGCGGATGACGTGGCCAGCTTGGGCCTCGATCTGATGATGAAGGACACCGGCCTTCGGCGCGGGGGCGTGAACCCCTTCCTGACCGGGTTCTGATGTCGGGCTTTCGTGCGCTGCCCGCCGTCGACCAGCTGCTGGCCGCCCTGCCCGCGCTGGTCGAGGATCATGGCCGTCAGGCCGTGACGCAGGCCGCGCGCGCCCGGCTGGACGCGGCCCGCGCGGCCATCCGCGAGGGTGCCGACGGCGCCTCCGAGGCCGCGCGCCTGCCGCATCTGCTGGCCGCCGATCTGGCGGGGCAGGCCGCGACCCGGCTGCGGCCGATCCTGAACCTGACCGGCACGGTCCTGCACACCAATCTGGGCCGCGCGATCCTGGCAGACGAGGCCATCGCCGCCGCCCGCGCCGCCATGGCCGCGCCATTGGCCCTGGAATACGACCTTCAGACGGGCGGGCGCGGCCAGCGCGACGACCACCTGCGCGGGCTGCTGTGCGAGCTGACGGGGGCCGAGGACGCCACCATCGTCAACAACAACGCCGCCGCCGTGCTGATCGCGCTCAACACCTTCGGTCTGGGGCGCGACAGCCTCGTCTCGCGCGGCGAGCTGATCGAGATCGGCGGCGCCTTCCGCATGCCCGACATCATGGCCCGCGCCGGCACCCATCTGGTCGAGGTCGGCACCACCAACCGCACCCATCCCCGCGACTATATGGATGCGATCACCGAGCGGACGGGCCTGATCCTCAAGGTCCACACCTCGAACTATCGCATCGAGGGCTTCACGACCGAGGTCGCGGCCCCCGATCTGGCGGCGCTGGCGAAGACGGCGGGCGTCATCATGATGAACGACCTTGGCGCCGGGTCGCTGGTCGATCTGTCCCGGTGGGGGCTGCGCCGCGAACCCACCGTGGCCGAGGCAGTGGCCGAGGGCGCCGACCTCATCACCTTCTCGGGCGACAAGCTCTTGGGCGGCCCGCAGGCGGGCTTCATCCTGGGCCGCCGCGACCTGATCGCCCAGATCAACAGGAACCCGATGAAACGCGCCCTGCGGCTGGACAAGATCCGCATCGCGGCGCTGGAGGCGACGCTGCGCCTCTATCGCGATCCCGACCGGCTGGACCGGCGCCTGCCGGTGCTGCGGATGCTGTCGCGCCCGCAGGCGGACATCGCCGCGCAGGCCGCGCGGCTGGCCCCGCAGGTGGCGGCGCTGCTGCCGGGTCACGCGGTGACGGCGACCGATTGCGCCAGCCAGATCGGCTCGGGCTCGCTGCCCACCGACACCATTCCCTCGGCAGGGCTGCGGATCACCGGGGCGGGGGGCGATGCGCCCGACCGGCTGGCCGCACGGCTGCGCGCCCTGCCCCGCCCGGTGCTGGGCCATATCCATGCGGGCGCGGTGATCCTGGACCTGCGCTGCCTCGGCGCCGACGGCGACCTGCTGGACGCACTGGCGCCATGATCGTCGGCACCGCAGGCCATATCGACCACGGCAAGACGGCGCTGGTGAAGGCGCTGACCGGCACCGATGCCGACCGCCTGGCCGAGGAGAAGGCGCGCGGCATCACCATCGACCTGGGCTTTGCCTATGCCGACCTTGGCGGCGGCGCGGTCACCGGCTTCGTCGACGTGCCCGGCCACGAACGCCTGATCCACACCATGCTGGCGGGCGCGGGCGGCATCGATCTGGCGCTGCTGGTCGTGGCCTGCGACGACGGCGTGATGCCGCAGACGCGCGAGCATCTGGCGATCCTGGACCTGCTGGGCCTGCCGCGCGGGCTGGTCGCGCTGACCAAGGCCGATCTGGCCGACGACGCGCGGCGCACGCAGGTCACCGCCCAGATCCGCGAGACGCTGGCGGGCAGCGCGCTGGCCGATGCGCCCATCCTGCCCGTCTCGACCGTCACCGGCGAGGGGATCGAGGCCCTGCGCGCCGCCCTTCTGGCGGCCGAGGCCGAGACCACCGCCCGCGCGGCCCTTGGTCCCTTCCGGCTGGCGGTGGATCGCAGCTTCACCCTGCAGGGCGCGGGCACGGTCGTCACCGGCACCGTGCTGACCGGCCGCATCGCGGTGGGCGATGCGGTCACCGTCAGCCCCTCCGGCATCACCGCCCGCGTCCGCGCCATCCACGCCCAGAACCGCCCCGCGACCGAAGGACTGGCAGGCCAGCGCTGCGCCCTCAACCTGGCAGGCGAGGACGTGACCAAGGACGCGCTCCATCGCGGCGACATCGTCCTGAGCCCCGCGCTGCACGCCCCCACCGCCCGCATCGACGCCCGCCTGACCGTGCTGGCCGGAGAGCCGAAGCCCATCGGCACCTGGTTCCCCGCGCGCCTCCACAGCCACGCGGCCGAGGTCGGCGCCCGCATCGTGCCCCTGTCCGATCCCATCGCCCCGGGCGAGGCCGGGCCCGTCCAGATCGTGCTGGACCGCCCCATCGCCGCGGCCATCGGCGACCGCTTCATCCTGCGCGACGTCTCGGCCAGCCGCACCATCGGCGGGGGCCGCTTCCTGGACCTGCGCCCCCCCGCCCGCAAGCGCCGCACGCCCGAACGCCTGGCCCTGATCGAGGCCGCCCGTGCCCCCGATCCTTTGACCGCTCTGCTGGCCATCGCGCCCCAGGACATGACCGTCTTCGCCCGCGACCGCAGCCTGTCCCCGGATCAGGCGCAGGCCGCGCTGGCAGCGGCGGGCGGCACGACCGTCGCGGGCCTCGCCCTGTCGCCCGCCCATCTGGACGCGCTGCGCACCGGCATCACCGAACATCTGACGCAATTCCACGAGGCCAATCCCGACCTGCCGGGCCTGGGGCGCGAGCGCCTGCGCCTGGCGCTGACCCCACGCCTGCCCAAGGACGCCTTCCTCGCGCTGCTGCGCATCGAATCCGACGCGGGCCGCATCGTCCCGGACGGCGCCTTCCTGCGCCTGCCCGGCCACGAGGTCCGCCTGTCGCCCGAGGACGAGGCGATCTGGGACCGCATCCATCCCGCCCTTCTGGGCGATCTGCGCTATCGCCCGCCCCGGGTCCGCGATTTCGCGACCGAGTTCGGCGCGGACGAAAAGGACATCCGCCGCATCCTGCGCCTGACGCAGAAGCTGGGCCGCACCGACCAGATCGCGCATGACCATTTCTTCGCGCGCGAGGTCACCGCCGCCATGGTCGCCATCCTGCGCGACGTGGCGGACGCAACCCCGGACGGCTGGTTCACCGCCCCCCTCTTCCGCGACCGGGTTCAGAACGGCCGCAAGGTCGCCATCGAGATCTTGGACTTCTTCGACCGCCACGGCGTCACCCTGCGCAGGGGCGACCTGCGCCGCCTGAACCCGCACCGGCTGGACCTATTCGGAGAGGCTTAGGCCCCCCTGCTCCACCACCGCCTCCATCGCCACATGGCTGGAGGTCGCATGCACATGCGGCAGCACCGAGATCCGCTCGGCCATGATCCGGCGATAGTCCGCCATGTCGCGCGAGCGCACCTTCAGCAGGTAATCGAACCCCCCCGCGATCATGTAGCATTCCTCGACCTCGGGCACGGCGCGGATGGCCGTGTTGAACGCCTCCAGCGCCTTCTGGCGGGTGTCGCTGACGCGCACCTCGACATAGGTCACATGGGTCAGGCCAAGCCGGACCGGCGACAGGATCGCGCGATATCCGGTGATCAGCCCGGCCTCCTCCAGCTGGCGGATGCGCAGGGCGACGGGGGTCTTCGACAGCCCCACCTTGCGCGCCAGTTCCGTCACCGGGATGCGGGCATTGGCCAGCAGCTCGGCCAGGATGCGGCGGTTGATCGGATCCAGCAGGTCGGTCATGTCAAGGCGCCATCATTTGGGACATCCGCCTGCATCCTGCCCCAAGATTGGTCACAACGTCCAGCCATGCCGCGCTATCCTCTCCATGCAACCAAGGGGGCCCGCCATGCACGATCTCGATTCGACCGCCAAGTTCCAGCCCGAAGGCCCCCTTCTGGACCGCCTGATCCGGGATGCCGCGCTGCCCGCCGACATCCGCGCCCGCATCAGCGCGCGCGCCGCCACTCTGATCCGCCGCATCCGCAGCGAATCGAAGCCCACGATGATGGAGCTGATGCTGGCCGAATACGGCCTTTCCACCCGCGAGGGCGTGGCGCTGATGTGCCTGGCCGAGGCGATGCTGCGCGTCCCCGACCGCGCCACCATCGACGCGCTGATCGAGGACAAGATCGCGCCCTCGGACTGGGGCCGCCATCTGGGCGACAGCTCGTCCAGCATGGTCAATGCCTCCACCTGGGCGCTGATGCTGACGGGCCGCGTGCTGGACGACAACCAGCCGGGACTGGCGGGCACCCTGCGCGGCGCGATCCGACGGCTTGGCGAGCCTGTGATCCGCACCGCCGTCACCCGCGCCATGCGCGAGATGGGGCGGCAGTTCGTGCTGGGCCAGACCATCGATGCCGCGCTGGACCGCGCCCGCGGGCAGGAAGCCAAGGGCTATACCTACAGCTACGACATGCTGGGCGAGGCCGCGATGACCGCCCATGACGCCGACCGCTACGCGCAGGAATACCGCAAGGCGATCACCGCCATCGCGGGCGCCTGCACCCATGGCTCGGTCGCCAAGAACCCCGGCATCTCGATCAAGCTGTCGGCCCTGCACCCCCGCTACGAGGTGGCGCAGGAGGCCCGCGTGATGGCCGAACTGGTCCCCGTGGTCCGCGACCTGGCCCGCCAGGCCCGCGCCGCGAACATGGGCCTGAACATCGACGCCGAGGAACAGGACCGCCTGGCCCTGTCGCTGAAGGTGATCGCCGCCGTGCTTCCCGACCCGCAGCTGGCCGGATGGGACGGCTTCGGCGTGGTCGTGCAGGCCTATGGCAAGCGCGCGGGCGCCATGATCGACGCGCTGCACGCAGTGGCCACCCAGCACGACCGCCGCATCATGCTGCGGCTGGTCAAGGGCGCCTATTGGGACACCGAGATGAAGCGCGCGCAGGTCGAGGGGCTGCCCGACTTCCCGCTCTTCACCTCCAAGACGGCCACCGATGTCAGCTATGTCGCGCTGGCGAAGAAGCTTTTGGCCATGACCGACCGGATCTATCCGCAATTCGCCACCCACAACGCCCATTCGGTGGCCGCCGTCCTCGAGCTGGCCGGCAATCCCGGCCCCGCCGCCCCGTTCGAGTTCCAGCGCCTGCACGGCATGGGCGAACGCCTGCACGACATCGTGCTCAAGGACCACGGCACCGCCTGCCGCATCTACGCCCCCGTCGGCGCGCATCAGGACCTTCTGGCCTATCTGGTCCGCCGGCTGCTGGAAAACGGCGCCAATTCCAGCTTCGTCAACCAGATCGTCGATGACGAGGTCGCCCCCGAGGACATCGCCCGCGACCCCTTCGCCGCCCTGGCCGAGGCCCACGCCCCCGAGGCCCTGCTGCCCCCCCACGCCCTCTACGGCGCGGGCCGCACCAACTCCCAAGGCTTCGACCTGACCGCCGAAGACATCCTCGCCCGGATCTTCGCCGCCCGCGACACCCGTCCCGAAGACGCCACTCCCCTCCTTCATCTTGGCGAAAATATCCCGGGGGGCCCGGGGGGCTGGCCCCCCGGCGATGCGGCGACGCAAGCGATCACCAACCCCGCCACCGGCGAACCCATCGCGCAGGTCACGAACGCCGAAGACACCACCGTCGCCCAGGCCATCACGAATGCCCGCCCCTGGACCGCCCCCGCGCCCGAGCGCGCCGCGATCCTGCGCCGCGCCGCCGATCTCTACGAGGTCGAGTTCGGCCCGATCTTCGGCATCCTCGCGCGCGAGGCCGGCAAGACGCTGAACGACGCGGTGGCGGAACTGCGCGAGGCGGTGGACTTCCTGCGCTACTATGCCGTCCAGGGCGAGGGCGACACGCGCGCCCCGCGCGGGATCATCGCCGCGATCAGCCCGTGGAACTTCCCGCTGGCGATCTTCACCGGCCAGATCGCCGCCGCGCTGATGGCCGGGAATGCCGTCTTGGCAAAGCCCGCCGAACAGACGCCCCTGATCGCGGCCCATGCCGTGCGCCTGCTGCACCGGGCGGGGGTGCCCGCCCATGCCCTGCAGCTCCTGCCCGGAGAGGGCGGCACGGTCGGCGCGGCGCTGACCCGGGACGCGCGCATCAAGGGCGTGGTCTTCACCGGCGGCACCGACACCGCGCGGCTGATCGCCGCCAGCATGGCCGATCACATGGCCCCGGGCACGCCGCTGATCGCCGAGACCGGCGGGCTGAACGCGATGATCGTGGACAGCACGGCCCTGCCCGAGCAGGCGGTGCGCGACATCATGGCCTCCAGCTTCCGCTCGGCCGGGCAGCGCTGCTCGGCGCTGCGCTGCCTCTACGTGCAGGAGGACGTGGCCCCCCACCTGATCGCGATGATCCAAGGGGCGATGGGCCAGCTGCGCGTGGGCGATCCCTGGGACCTGTCCACCGATGTGGGCCCGGTGATCGATGCCAACGCGCAGGCGGGCATCCTCGACTATCTCGCCACGCACCAGGGCCGCATCCTGCATCAGGTCGCGGCCCCCGGAACCGGCCATTTCGTCCCCCCCACCCTGCTGCGCGTCACGGGCATCGAGGATCTGGACCGCGAGATCTTCGGCCCCGTCCTCCATGTCGCGACCTACCGCGCCCGCGACCTGGACAAGGTCGTCGCGGCGATCAATGCGCGCGGCTACGGGCTGACCTTCGGGCTGCACACCCGCATCGACAGCCGCGTGCAGGAGGTGACCCAGGCCATCCACGCGGGCAACATCTACGTGAACCGCAACCAGGTCGGCGCCACGGTCGGCAGCCAGCCCTTCGGCGGCGAGGGGCTGTCGGGCACCGGCCCCAAGGCGGGCGGGCCGCTCTACCTGCCGCGCTTCTTCGCGCCCGAGCCCGCACAGCCCGGCACCGCCTGGACCACCGCCGACACGCCCGCCCGCCTGGCGCAGGCGCTTGGCGCGCCGCCCGCCGCCCCCGCGCCCACCGAGACGCTGATGCCCGGCCCCACCGGAGAGCTGAACCGGTTGCAGACCCTGTCCCGGGGTCCCGTCCTCTGCCTCGGCCCCGGCCCGGCGGCGGTGGCAGCACAGGTCGCGGCGGTGACCCGGGGCAAGGGCCAGCCCGTCGCTGCCCAAGGCGGCCTCGACGCTGCGCAGGTGGCCGGGCTGCCCGATCTGGCGGGCGTCCTCTGGTGGGGCGACGAGGTCACCGGCCGCGCCTTGGCGCAGGCGCTGGCCGACCGCCCCGGCCCCTTGGTCGCGCTGATCACCGCCCTGCCCGACCGCGCGCATCTCTGCCACGAGCGGCATCTCTGCGTCGACACCACCGCCGCCGGGGGCAATGCCGCCCTGCTGGCCGGCTGACGCGTCATCCCGCCACCCTTGTCATCGCAGCGCCCCCGGTCCATCAACAGGACCGGGGGCGCGTGCGTTCTTGGTGCGGAAGGGATTCGTCCCCGGTGGGGCGGCCGGACTTCAACTCCGGTTGGGGCAGCGAGCCTGTCCCGGGTGGGTTCGACTCCCATTCCCTTCCGCCAGTCTTCCGACCGCGATCAGGCATGGTCCGAAGGCGCGATCGCGTCAAAGGTCAACTCAGCACTGAGCGACCGGCTCCGCCAACCCCGCCAGATCCAGCCCCCGCGCCGTCGGCGGCTGCCAGGTCGGAGAGCTGCCCGTCGCCCCCTGGATGTTCGTCCCCAGCTGAGACCCCCCGGTCCCCCCGCTCCACCCCGTCGTCCCGGTATTCTCGGGCGCGGTCGCATCCTCGGAGGGATCGGGCTGGTTCGCCGGCTCCGCCATGGTGTCGGCGGCAGGGCAGGTGCCGGCCTCGCTGAGACGGTCTTGGCTCACTGCTGGTACGGGAGTCTCGCTCCTTGTGACCTGAGCTTGCACGCTGCCCACAAGCCCTGCAACGATGAATGGGCATGAAACCAACACCCTGCGGAAAAAACCCTTTGTCATCGCGTGCCTCACTTTTTGAAAGAAACCGAACGTGAGGTCGCCTGCCTCAGTTCCCGTCGCCCATTTTGCAGGCTTGAGTTTTCACGTCGCGATCACCTTCGGTAGATCAAGACGAGGATCCTCAAGTTCAGAGGTGACATCAACCAACCTGACATTCGACATTCGCCCTGTGTAGAGAATTGCGCAAATGGGCAGTCGCTGCTGCGGCCGGACAGGTTTGCGCGTCCCGATCTGGCGAAGCTGCCGAACCTCTACGCCTTGCGGTGCAGTCCCGGTCATATCATACCGGCGTTTACCTTCGGCTTTTGGCAATCCGGTGAAACTCAGCATAGACAAGAGAAAGCGGTATTTCGGTTCGGCCATTCCGGGCTGCAAACTATCGGTCTGATACCAGTCATCGTCCACCTTGATATAGCAATTACAGATATCTTCGGTACAGACGTAGCGAACAGCCAGCAACGCCCCATCCTCTATGTCAAAGGATAAAACTGCTTTTCCAAGATCAGCCCCAGTCTCGTTGTACATATGATTATGGAAGGTTTGGAGCGTGGCACCAGCCAGAGAGGACGGGTTGAGCATCTGAGCTGAAGCCCAATTCCGATCGTCTAAGGCCCCCGGCAGTTGCTGCCGCACGGATGGTTTCTTCACATGGTCCGCGATCTTTTGGGCGACAAGTTCGGCAGCCAGCGTCGTAAACACAGGTCTTTGATAATGAGCGAAATCGCTGTAGACGCCGGATACGTCATGAATATCTCGGCCAAAACGTTGCATCAGGTTGGCATTCACGTCCACCACCGGAAGGTCATAGTAATGCGCGAGGTAGTGCATGCCTCCGTGAAGGACATTGACAGCGTTGCGATGGACACCAGTCTTTGTTGCGAAAATTACGGGAACTACAACAATAGCTGGATTGACCGTACGGGCGAAGCGAATGGCACCTTCCATAGCCTGACACCAAGTTTCGAACCCTGCCATATCTCGGGAAAACAAGCTGGTATCATTCAGCGTATACTCGACGAGAAGAAGATCAGCGCTTTCGAGAAGATTCCTATTATCGAGAAGATTCAACAGACCCATCTGTATGGTCGTATTGCCAATCGCGAGATTGGCCGACATGTTTAGATTTATCCCATGATGCAAAAGGCACTCTGGAAGCTGGGTCAACCATCCGGGACGCATGACGGTGTTGGAACCACCGATTGCCAAAGCTGTCATCTGTCTCATCTGGCACCCGCAAAAAATAGCGCCGCAGGGCTGCGGCAAAAGCAAAATGGTGGCGCCCAAAGGCGCCACCTTATTGTTATTCGGCTGAGACAGGCTCGGGCTTGGCATCCACCGGTGCAGGATTCGCCAAATTTTCCAGATATGCTACGGGCTTCAACTTAGCACCCCGCAGGAACTCCAAGTACCGACCGACCTTCATTTTGCGATGCGCGTCATAGGCAGCACCGTCGAACTTAATGGCCTCTTTCAGAGAGGTTCGCGTGATCGGGAAAGTCAGATCGGCTGCACGAAGGAAGGGCACGCCGGTCTCGCGGCACATCTCTTCGGTGCGGGTATCGATGGTCACGGTGCAAGCCATGCGCTCGGCTTGGATGCCGAGTTGCGCACCGTGGAAGCGCGGGCCGATCAGCAAGTCATGGCGGCGCAATTCGTCCATCCACGCGGTCACGTCATAGTAGGACCGTGCATAGTTCAGCGCCCACTGCTTGAACTCGTCCATCGTGTAATGAGGAACGGTGTGCTTGTGGATGCGGTCCAGCTTGTCCGGTTCGATCCCATCAAAATCCCCGCGCGAAATACGGATCATCGCGCCCATCGACTGCACGATGTAGCAACCCGGAAACTGCGGATCCATCATCAGCGAGATCAACTGCTGCTCGATCTTGCGCGTATCACGCCAGCTTTCGTGCCCACCCGCTACGGCAACCCGACGCGGCAGCGGACTGGATGCCCATTGTTTGGCGATCCGCATGCCAAGGTCCGGGTTTGGATTCATAAAATGGGACGGGCATCCACCTGCGACCGTCTCGACACCAGTAATACCAACGGCCCTAAGCACTGACCCCTTTTGCGTATTCACGCGTGGCAATCGATCGGACGCGCTCGGGGTCGTTTGCGAAGGCGTTCCATGCGCTGCAGCATCGGTCGACAATGTCTGCGTAGGTGTCAAAGACGGTGATGGCGAGGCAGTTTGCGCGCAGATAGGCCCAGATGTTCTCAACCGGATTCAGCTCTGGCGCATAGGGCGGAAGCGTCACGATGGTGATGTTGTCGGGGATGCGCAGAGCGCTGGAGTTATGCCAGCCGGCGCCGTCCATCACGAGCACGGCATGGGCGCCCGACGCGACGGTTTTCGCGATTTCAGCGAGATGAGCGTTCATGGCCGAGGTATCGGCACGTGGCATGACAAGTGCCGCGGTCGTGGCGCGCGATGGACAGACGGCGCCGAAGATATAGGCCCATTTGTAGCGGGTGTCGCGCGGCGCACGAGGCCGGGTTCCGCACTCGGCCCAGGTCCGGGTGAGCGTCCCCTGTTGACCTACGCGTGCTTCATCCTGAAACCACACCTCCAATGGCTTCCCGTGCGCCGTCTCCGGCAGGGCGGCCTTTACCGTAGCGGCAAAGTTTTTTTAAATGCCTCCTGTGCCAACGGGTCGGATTTGGGGTGCTGTGGGCGCACTGAAAGGCGGCGGAAGCCAAGGGCTGCCAGCTGCTTGCCGACCGTCCGCTCGTGCATGACCACGCCGAAGCGATCTTCGATCTTGCGCTTGAGATCGACGCAGCGCCAGCGGACCACCCCATCGGCCTCAAGGTCAGGCCCTTCACGGACCATCCGGGCAAGTTCCGCTTTCTGCTCAGAGTTCAGGAGCGGCGTCGGGCCTGCCCAATACCGGTTCGACAGACCGGTGATCCCCTCGGCGTTGTAGCGATGAACCCAATCGCGCAGGGTCTGCCGGTCCATGCCGCAGGCCTCCGCCGCCGTCTTGCGATCCGCGCCCTCCAGAACAAGAGCGATCGCCAAAATCCGCCGCACCGCTTTTGCATCCTTTGTGCGCGCCGCCGCCGCCCGAAGCTCACTTGTCGACATATCCGTTCGAGTGATCTCAATCGCCATCAGAACCTCCATCTCTTGATGGCAATGATTCAGATTTTCAGGTCGAAGGGAATCCCGTGAGTCAGAGCTTAGGGCTGTTGGTATAAGCTTGTGGATCTGCTCGGTCGTATACGGACCACGGGTATAGATGTTCTGGATACCATGACGGCGCCCGTTCTCGATCAGCGCGTCCAGCCAGGCACGCGTACCGTCGGAGAGTTCAACATCAGCGCCAAACTCACGCGATTGCGCGCCCAAACCGATGGCAATGACCGGGACAGTCACCTCGGAAACGTTCTTCGCCAGACCACCGAGATCAGTGTGCTTACCCAGCTGATTGGCGCAGGGAATGACGACGATGTCGCACTTTTCGCTCAGAACGGCTCCCTTGGTGTGCCAAGGAAAATATTGGATCGTGCCATCCAGCTGGGTCTTGACCGCATGGACGAAGGCCAAGTTTCCGTTGTTGTGCCCCACCTTGCGATAGAGCGTTTCGAAATCCGAAGTTGCGTACATTCCGCAATCCGGGCTTTCCCAAAGCAGGCCGATTCTCATATTTTGTTCCTTTTAGGGTTCTTCAGTCAACACGCGCTGGACGGCGCCGCTCAGGATGCCGCCTTGCTTCTTCTGTCCCACACGCCACCCGCCATTCCTCCATGAACCCCGCCATATCCAGCGGCGGGGCGATCAGGGCGATGTGCTGGGCCAGGATCTCGGGGCGGTCGTGGACCGACAGGATCGCTGAGGCGAGGGCGTCGGGGTCTCCGACGGGGAACTGGACGCCCCATCCGGCGGTCTTCTCGGCCATCCCGCCGATATCCGAGGCGATCATCGGCGTGCCCGCGGCGCGGGCCTCCTGAATGACCACCGGGGAATTCTCCCACCAGACCGAGGGGATCACGATCCAGCCGAAGCGGCGCATGATCGCGATGCAGTCCTGGGGCCGGTAGCGGCCGCGGAAGCGCACCCAATCGGGCGGCGTCAGCGCGGGCCAGAGCGCGGCGAACCCCTCGGCGGTAACGCCGTAGATCTCCAGCGAGATCGGCGCCAGCGGGGCGGTCGGCACCGCCGCCCTTGGCGCGGACCGGGCCGACGCCTTGGCGGGTGCGGCGACGGGCGGGGCCACGTCCTGCGCGCGCATCTGGGCGTCGATCTCCTGCGTGGCGCGGATCAGCACGTCCAGACCCTTGGTCGGCGTCGCCTGCCCGAAGAAGGCGAAGCGGCGCGACCGGCGGGTCAGGTCGGCCTGGGACTGCACCGGGGGCGCGTCGCCTTGGTCCAGCCCGTTCTCGATCACGCCCACCCGGCCCGGCGCGGTGCCCCAGGCCTCGAAGCGGTCGGCCATGAACTGGCTGGGCGACAGCAGCACGTCGAACAGGTCCAGCATGCCCGCCATGCGCGCGCGGCGCAGCATGAAGTCGGCGGGCGAGCGCTTGAGGCAGGCCGCGCAGGCCACGTCAGACGCGGCATGGCACAGCTCGCCGCTGGTCTTCACCATCTGGCCGTGATTGGCGCAGATCGCGGTCATCTCGTGCAGGGTGCAGATCATCTGCGCCTGCGGGCGGGCGGCGCGCAACCGGCGCAGGGTACCCGCGCCGATGTTCCAGAAATGGTGGAAGTGATAGACGTCCCCCTCCAGCGCCAGCAGGAAGTCCAAGAGCCAGTCCTCGGTCTCGATCCGGGGATGCTCCATCACGAAGGCGTCCATCCCCAGACCGCGCAGGCAGAAGTCGCGGTCCGAGAAGGACAGCACCCGCTGCGCCGGGCCGAAGAAACGCGCGCCATCCTCGGGGCCGATGGTCGAGCCCACGAAATACACGTCCTCGCCGCCCGCCAGCATGTGCTGGAACTGGCGATGAGCCGCGACCTCGCCGCCGCCATAGCGCAGCGCCGGATGCGAATGAGAGATGATCACCGTGCGGGTCATCGCGCGTCCTCCTGCACCAGACGGGCCGAGAGCGCGTCGAAATCATGCCCGGTCAGGCTGTCGAACAGCGGCGCGGCGAAGGGCCCCTGATCGCCCGCGTGAAAGCCGGTGGGATCGGCGGGCAGGATCTCCAGCCGCCCCGCCGCGTCCATCTGCGCGGCCAGTTGCCGGAAGGCCGACTCGGGCACCAGCGCATCGCCCAGGAGCGGCGCCAGCGCGGGCAGCAGCCGGGCGGCATCGCCCCAGCACAGGAAGGCCGGGCGATCGGTGCCGAAGCGTGCGGCGATCCGCCCTGCGCCGCCGGGCAGGCTGGCCAGCACGTCCAGCGCCAGCACCTGCAAGTCGTGACCCGGCACCTCGCCCCGGACGGGCAGCCGCCCCGCCAGATGGAACAGGACCGAGCTGCGGGCATAGACCAGCAGCGCCGGGCCCTGCGCCGCCACCGGAGGCTGCGGTGTGCAGGCGACGATCCGCACGGGCTGCGGACATTCGCGCGCCGCCCCGGCGATGGCGTCGCGCAGGTCGGGCGTCAGCGTCGTGCGCAGCAGGTGCAGGTCGATGCCGCGCCCGGTGGCCTGCGCCACGCGGCGCAGCACGTCGCGCAGATCGGGCGCGGCCAGGTCATGATCCAGGATCAGCAGCAGGGACGCGTCGCCCGGCAAAGGCGGGCTGTCGGGAAGGACGAGGGCGGGCGCGCCGGGGGCGACCAGCGTGGCGCGGTGCAGCGCATCGGCGCCCTCGGGATCCTCCTGCCACAGCCGGGCCTCGACCAGCAGCCGGGCGATCTGCGGCGCGGCCACCTGGGTCAGCGGATGAATAACACCTAACTCCGCCAGCTGCCCCGGCAGCATGACCAGCAGCCGCGCCGCGCCGCTGGCCGGGCTAGCGAAGCGGAAGGCCGCCAGCCAGCCGTCGCGGCCGCCATAGACGTAGCGGTCGGCATAGGCGGCCAGATCGGTGCGCGCCACCGCGCCCTGAGCCATGGTGACCCGCGCCAGCTGCCGGTCGTCGAAGGCCAGCGCGTGCAGTGCCCCTTGGGTCGCCGCGGTGGGCAGAAACCAGCCCGAGGCGACCCCCTGCCCTGCCCCGGCCACCTGACCCAGATCCACGCTCAGCGCATGGGTCTCGGCCTCGGCGGGCAGCGCCCGGGCGGCACGGATGCGGGTGATGACCGGACCCGACAGCGCCCGGTCGGGCATCGGCACCGCGCCCTCGGCCATCAGGCGCAGCAGCGCGAAGAAGGCCTCGTCGACGCCGATCTCGACCATGCTGCGCGCGTCCGAGGACAGGCGCGCGCCGCCGATGCGGGAATGCTCGGCACCCACGGCCAGGAAGATGTCCTCGGAGGGATCGTTCAGCGCGTCGGGATGATCCGACAGATCGAAGACCGCCAGATAGCCAAAGGGCTCCAGCGAGCGCAGATCGCGCCGCGCGAAGCGGACCAGATGCGCGGGCGGCAACGAGGCTGATCCCGCATGGATCATCAGCGCCGGACGTGGGTTCTGGCTCCAACCGGCGGCCACGACCCGGCCACCGGGGCAGGAAAAGCAGAAATCGACGTGCAGTTTCAGGTCCAAGTCGGGCCCCTTCCGGGAGGTCAGATCAGCGTCATTGCCAGCTTGCGGATGGTGAAGCGCACCGGCGGCTGGCGCAGGTGAATGACGATGCGGCGGTTGGCGACATCATCGGCCGCTTCGGGCAGCTCCAGCTTGCAAACGGTGGCGCGGTCGTTGCCCAGCAGCCATTCGGTCTGCAGGCTGTCGCGGATCGTGCCGGCATCGGTGAAGTCGCGCAGGAAGACGTCAGCCACGGTCGGCGTTGGGAAGGCCACATCGGCATCCAGGTAGCAGCCACAGGGATCCATGGACGAGACCAGCCCCTCCATGGTCATCCAGGTCGCGCCGGAATTGCGGAACTCCAGCCCGTCGCCCTCCGGGGTCATCGAGAACTCGCCCCGGGTATCTTGCGGGATGCAGATGCCGAAGCGCGGCGACAGGGTGTTGTAGCCCTCGGTCAGCAAGGCCTTGGGACGTCCGTCCAGCAGGGCTGCGGCCTCACCGGTCAGCACCAGCCTGCGGCCCTGCAGGGCGATCAGCAGGTTGGCGGCCATCTGGAAATTCCGGACCGCGCTGTCGTGGATGGTCTGCGGCATCATCTACTCCGTCTTCAGGAAAATACGTATCTGGGGCGGACCGCATCGGCCGGGGCCGGTGCGGGAAACTCGGGCAGCCGCTGGTCCAGCCAGTCGCGCAGACCTTCGGTGGCCTGGACCCAGGTGCGGCTGGTCTCGGCGGCGGCCTGGGCCATGGCGGCCAGCCGGGCGCGGTCGCCGTCCAGCATCAGGATGCGGGCGACCATCTGTTCGGCGCAGTCCACTTGCGGGACGACAAAGCCGTTATGGCCGTCCTCGATCGCCTCGCGCACGGCCCCCGCCTCGGCCACGATCGGCACCACGCCGCAGCGTTGCGCCTCCAGCACCGACAGCGGCAGCCCTTCGTAGAGCGAAGGCAGGATCAGGATGTCGGTCTGGCCAAGCAGCTCGGAGATCGCCGCCGGGCCGCGCACCGCGCCCAGAAAGCGCGTCTCGGTGGGCCAGCTGAGCGTGGCGCCATCCTCCTCGACGATGGCGCGCCCGGCGACCGACAGGGTGATGCGCGGCGCCTGGTCGGACAGCGCATGGGCGACGGCGCAGACGCGGTCGATGCCCTTCTGCTTGTCCAGCCGGCCCAGAAACAGCACGCGCAGCGGCTGGCGGCGGGTCCGGGCGGTGGCGCGCGCGGCGGTCATGAACCCCTGCTCGGCCCGCGACATGGGATAGCCCGGCGCATTGACCACCGGCATCAGCTTCTCGCGCGGCACGCCATTGGCATGCATCCAGCCCAGCAGCCCCTCCGAGCAGGTCAGGAACAGATCGTAGGCCTGCTCGTAGGCCAAGGCGAGTTGCGGAGGCCCGTAGCCACGACCATAGGTGGAGCGTTCGACCAGATGCTCGTGGTCGATCATCAGCACGCCCCGGCGGCGCAGCCGGTCGGCGACCTTGTGCAGGGCGGCGGAATGGGCGTTGATGACCGCATCCATCCCTCCCAGCAGCCCCATCAGGTCGGCGCCTTCGGCCCCCTGCCCCCATCGGGGTTCGGCGGTGCCCAGGAACTCCTCGCCGCTCCAGTCCAGCGCGTCGCCGTCGGGCTGCCAGGTGATGGTGGTGAAGGGCTCCAGCGACCAGGCGTCGGTGTCGATGGGCCGGTCGCTGAGGACGACCAGATGCAGCCGGTGACCGGCGGCGACCAGCTCGCGCGCGATGCTGGCTGCCACGCGTTCCACGCCGCCGATGTTGAAGATCGGCAGCACCATGGCGATGTCGTGCTTGCCCGGCGCGCGCAGCAGCGGGAAGGTCACCCCGCCATTGACCGCGTTCCTGGGGATCTGCACGGTGCGGTCGCGGCTGATCGCGGCGCCGGGATGGCGCCAGCCCCACCCGGTCTGCAGCGCGCCCAGATAGGGGCTGCGCAGCAACGCCAGCATGGTCCCGCGCAGCACCTCGCCCGCCGCCGCCCCGCCGGCCAGCCCGCCCACCTGCCCGGGCGCGCGCAGCGTCCAGCTGGAGACGTCCTCCTGCGTGGGCACCAGGTCCAGCTTGCGCAGCCGGTCCTCGGCCCCGCGCCGCACCCAATCCTGGGCGGTGGACAGGCGCAGGCAGATCGCGTCGGGCACGCGGTCGGGATTGCCGCTGTCGGTGGCGATGTCATGGCCACCGGACGGATGGCGGTCCAGAAACAGCAGGTCCAGATCGTGCGGGTTGCGCAGCGCCCGGCGCTCGAAATTCCACAGCACCCCGTGCAGCAGCCGCGCCTCGCGCAGATAGTCCTCGACCCCCTCGCGCAGGAAGATCATGTAGGCGGGCGCGTGGTTGGCATGCGGATCGGCCATCGCGGCCAGCACCATCCGCTCGAACTCGGGCGTGGCGACCGGGGTCTGGTGATCGGGGTCGACGCAGGTCGAGACCTGGCGCCCCTCGCCCGTGATCAGGGCAAAGCGCGGAAAGCTGGCGGCCTCCAGCGCGACCAGCGCGGCCGGGTTGAACAGCCACGCATGCTTGTGGCGCAGGAAGCGGCGCAGGTCCTGGTCGACCTCGTGGGAATGGCTCAGCATGCTGGCCGGGCGCTTGCGATACAAAAGCAGAGGCCGTCGCGCAGACCGCCCGGTGAAACCCGCCTTGGCCGCCTGCAGCCAGAAATCCCAGTCCTCGTAGCCCTGCCGCATCTCCTCGTCGAAGCGCAGGCCCGCATCGAAGACCCGGCGCCGGATCAGGCTGCCCGCGTCGCACTGGTTGGCCTCGGCCTGCAGCAGCGGGCTGAAGGCGGGCTCGGTGCGATAGTTGCCGGCCTGCCCGAAAAAGTCGAACTCGGGATAGAACCAGTCCTGATCGCGATGCGTCTCCAGCAGATGGCGCATGGTCAGCCCGGCCCGCTCGGCCAGCAGGTTGTCGCTGTCCAGAAGGAAGATCGCGTCCAGCCCCGGATCCATCCGCAGCGCCGCCTCGATGCCGCGGTTGCGCGCCGAAGACAGCCCGCCATTGGCATGGTGCAGCACCAGCATCTGCGACCCCATCCGTGCCTGCCAGTCGTCCAGGCATTGCCGCGTCTCGGCATAGGCACAGCCGTCGTTCACCACCACCAGCCGCAGGATCACGCCCTCGGCCATCTCGCGGCGGACCGAGGCGATGGCGTCGTCCAGCAGCACCGGATGTCCCTTGACCGGGATGACCACGGTGACCTGCGGGGGCACCAGACGGATCGGGCTGTGCTGCATCGCTATTCCTCCTGCGTGGCACGCTGGCCGGTCACGGCGCGGAAGCTGCGGAAGAGACCCCAGCTGTGCTCGTTGGGCATGTCCTGGGCCAGCGAGGTGGCCAGGTAGATGTCGGCCCGCTCGATCGGGCCCTTGGGCACGCAATGGACCTGGCCCCAGCCATTCGCGGGCAGGCCGTGGACCCAAGACCCCATGCAGCTTTCCCAGATGCCGTCGCGGCCGATGGCGCGATGCGGCGTGACGCCGATGGCAAAGTTCAGGTTGGGCGAGCGGGCATGGCCGGTGTTGACCACCGCCGAGAGCTGCAACAGCCCGCGCATCGGCACGTCCCGGATCACCGCGCAGACGGCGCCGCTGCGCGAGGGATGGACCATGATCGCATCCTCGGCCGCCCAGAAATCGGCGGTGATGTAATCCGTGGCCGAGCTCGGCATCGCGAAGATCTCGGGCGCGGGCAGCGCCGAGGGCTGCAGTAGGCTGGCCGTCATCTCCAGGCGCGGGTCGATCATCGGCGCGTCGCGCCGCTCGGGGATCGAGGCGCCCGCTAAGGCCTTCCAGACCCGCAGCGCCAGGACCTGGTCGCCGGGCATCGTGTCGCCCTGCGCGGTGAAGCGGGCATCGGGCATGCGCATGCCCAGACCCAACACCAGCCGCGCGGGCCCGGCGTTGCGCAGGATCAGCGAGCAGTTGCGCGCATCCCCCTGCAGCGCCATCGGCAGGGCGAAGCGCACCCATCCCGACCCGATCCGCATCTCGTCGGGGATCTCGGCCAGCGCGTGCTCATCGCCGGAGCTGTCCTGCAGCGACACCCGGATCTCGCAGTTGCGGACATGCAGGCGCTCGGGCAGCCACAGATCGATCGCGGTGATGCTGACGATGTTCAGGGGCAGATGCTGGACGACCGAGCCATCGGCGGGCAGCTCCGCCACCGCGCCCGAGGGCTCCCAGTTCAGGGACTGTGCCACATGCGGATTGCCGAGCGCGTACAGGAAGCTTTCGATCTCGCGGAACCGCCCCGCGCCCGAGATGTTTTCACGCCGCAGCAGCGCGGCCGCTTCGCGCGATGCGGCGGCGGCCGTCTCGCTGCGCTGCAGCCGTTCGACCAGAAGCGCGGTGACCCGCTCGGCCAGCAGTTCGGGATGGTCGGGATCGACCTCGATGACGGGCAGCCCGTGATGCCCGCTCTCGGACAGCCGCTTCGCCTCGTCCGCGCCGGCCCCAAGCGGCATCAGCTGCGCCAGGCACGTGCGCCCGGGGACGGGGCCATCGGTCTCGGCGACATCCAGCATGCCGAGCAGGGTCGGTGGCAGATGGCGTTCCAGAAGTCCGTCGCAGACGCGGGCGAGCGTAGGATCAACCGCAATCGAATAGGCAAAGGTCATCGGACCGTTCCACTGTCATAGACATACGCTTTTTGGGGTGCCGACAAAACGACAACTGGTTAGGCCAACTGAGGTCTCCGGCGTCCTCACCTATCTAAATAGACAGTACAGTTTAGGTGGCGCAAGGGGGTAAACAATTGCCTATTATGATCCCCTTTCACCAAGTATACCGGTTTGTTCATTATTTTTGAAGCCCATTCAATCGCTTGACGCAAGCAACCTGTACACTTCGAAAAGCCGAATGTGTGGATTTTTTGCAATATGTGAAAATTTTAGCGTCCAAGTGCGGAATCCGTCACCATTCCGTGATTCACCCGAAAATTCTCCTTTAGCGTGTATTCGGGTTGCCTTGGCTGTCGAAGTTAATCGACGCGGACCGAATGCAGGCTGGCATCGGCCCGCCGCGCCGCCATCTGCAGGCGGCCCAGCAGGTGGGTGCGGACATAGGTCGAGTGAAAGCGCGTGGGGGCGGCCAGGTGCAGGATGCCCTCGCCCTGCCCCGTCTCGACGAGGCAGGCGAACCAGGCCTCGAACAGCGCCGGATCCTCCGCCAGCAGGCGGTCGCGAATCACGGCCCAAGGCCCCTGCCCCACCGGTGTCGCCTCGCTGCGCCGGAACGGCACCACGTTTGGAGCCTCCTCCTCGGGATCGCCCAAGGCCGCCTCGCGGCCGGTCATGCGAGCGATGTAGTCCTCGCCGATGTTCGGCCAGGCCGGGCGGCTGTCCAGCAGCATCCGGTCCAGGTCGATGCCCAAGACCGACACCCGTCCGCGCGCACCCTGGCGCTTGACCGTGATCCAGCCCATCGCCCGCAGCCGGGCCATGTCGCGCTTGACCGTGCGTTCGTCGACGCACCACAGCCGCGCGATCTCCCGCTGGCCCACCGACAGCTCGTTTCTCTGCCAGTTGTAGCGCGTGGTGATCAGCGACATCAGCCGCAGGACCAGCCGCTGCCGATGCGCATCGCCCGCCAGCGCATGCGCCATCAGCGCCGACAGGATGTCGTATTTCTTCGCCGCGGCCTCGCGGCCGACCGGACGGACGATCTGCATCTTGGCTCCTGCCTGCCGGGGGGCCCGGCGCTTGCTCCGGATGGCGGGGTCTGGTGTCTCCCCAAACGCCTTTCACCATCCTGTCGGCATTAGCGTCCTAAATGTCCGATCTGTCAAGCACATCGCCCCGTTGCGCCGTGCAACGCACGCTGACAGTCCAGAAAAATCGGTATCGATGGTATAGGAGGCCGCCCTGCGTGTCCCTCATTTTGCGTCCGATGTCCCCCATTCGGGGTCACCCGACACTGGCCTGTCCCCTGTTTTCCGACCGGTCCGGCCCTGTTGCGGGGCGTTCTCCGAGGCAGGGGCAGCGCGCGTTGCAGGGGCGATTCGCGCAACAGGGGCTGGAAACGGCGTATTCTTCGTCCCGAGTGAACAAGGCTTTTGCCAAAAGCGCAAATCAGGCGTAAAACCGGGTTCAGCAATAATCAGCGTCCTTGGAAACAGGCACAACATGTATACCCACGACGACCTTGCCCGGCTGCAATCCCAATCCCTCAAGATGCAGGGCTGGATCCGCCGCCAGACCTTCAGCCCTGCCAATGAGAAGACGCTGCGGCGCTTCTCCTCCTGGGAGGTGTCCGAACTGATTTTCCGGATCAACCAGTCGACCTTCCGCGGCAAGCTGGCCGCCGATCCGAACCTTCCCCTCGGGGAAGTCGAGGAGGACGGCCGCCAGCGCTGGTTCAGCCTCGACGAGGTCAACGAGCTGCGCCGCCGCATCCGCATCAACAAGAAGTCGCTGATGCCCCACCGCCCCGAGGGCAAGCGCGCCTTCCGTGCGGCCATCGCCAACTTCAAGGGCGGCGCCGGCAAGTCGACCGTGGCCCTGCACTTCGCCCATGCCGCGGCGCTGGACGGCTACCGCGTGCTGGTCGTCGACTTCGACCCGCAGGCGACCCTGTCCCACAGCATGGGCCTGTCCGACGTGGGCGAGGACCACACGGTCTGGGGCATCATGGCCCGCGATCTCGAGCGCGAGACCGACCGCATGAACGCCGCCGCCTCGGGGGCGGAATCGGGCACCACCCTGCCCCATCGCAAGCTGCCGGCCTCGATCCGCGACATGGGCCTGGGCACGCTGCGGCCCGCCGACTTCATCAAGGCCACCGCCTGGCCCACCATCGACATCGTCCCCAGCTGCGCCAACGCGGCCTTCGTCGAGTTCGCCAGCGCCCAGTACCGCCACCTCAATCCGGAATGGACCTTCTTCGGGGCCGTGTCGCGCTTCCTCGACAGCCTGGCGGACGATGCCTACGACCTGATCCTGTTCGATTGCCCGCCGGCCATCGGCTATCAGTCGATGAACGCGGTCTTCGCCGCGGACATGCTCTATATCCCCTCGGGCCCCGGCTACTGGGAGTATGACAGCACAACCAGCTTCATCGGCCAGCTGGCCGAGGCGCTGGAGGATCTGTCCCATGGCTTCGAGAACTTCCCCACGGGGAAGATCGCCCTGCCCAAGACCTTCGCCGACATCCGCTTCCTGATGACCCGGTTCGAGCCTTCGAACGAGCTGCACCAGGCAATGTTCGCGGCCTTCCGGCAGGTCTTCGGTGACCGGCTGGCGCAGCATCCGATCGAGCTGACCCGGGCGGTCGAGCAGTCGGGCCGCTTCCTCAGCTCGATCTACGAGATCGACTATCGCGAGATGACGCGGGGGACCTGGCGCCGGGCGCGGGCGACCTTCGATCAGGGTTACGAGGAGTTTCGCGGCCATGTCCTGGCCGCCTGGACGCAGCTGGAGGAGACAGCATGAGCCGCAAGCGCCGCATGTTCGATATCGACCTGCCCGAGGAGGACGCCCCCGAACCTGCCGAGACCGTCCCCGCGGGGAAGGAACAGCGCCGCGGCCCGATGGCCGCCGCGATCAACGAGACCGCGGAATCCACCCGCGACCGCGCGGCGATGGAGGCGCGGATCCGGGCCGAGAATGACGCGCTGGCACAGGAGCATGTGCGGCTGAAGCGGGCCGGGCTGATCACCGACCTGATCCCGCTGGACGCCATCGACACGGGCAAGCTGGTCCGTGACCGCAAGCCGGTGGCCGATTTCGACCTGGCCGAGCTGGTCTCGTCCATCCGCGAGATCGGGCTTTCGAACCCGATCCAGGTCGAGCCCTCGACCGAAGGCCGCTACGAGCTGATCCAGGGCTGGCGGCGGCTGTCGGCCTATCGGCAGCTGCTGGAAGAGACCGGCGATGCCGAGGCCTGGGGGCGGATCCCGTCCGGGATCGCGGCGCGCGGGGACCAGCTGGAGGCGCTGTATCGGCGCATGGTGGACGAGAACCTGGTACGCAAGGACATCTCGTTCGCCGAGATGGCGCAGCTGGCGGTGCATTACGCGATGGATCCGATGACGGCCGAGCATGATGCCGAGAAGGCGGTGGCGATCCTGTTCCGCTCGGCAGGCTACCAGAAGCGCAGCTATATCCGCAACTTCATCCCGCTGGTCGAGCGCTTGGGCGAGGTGCTGATGTACCCGCAGGAGATCCCGCGGGCCCTGGGCCTGTCGCTGTCGCAGAAGCTGGAGGAGGTGCCGGGCATCGTCGCGGCGATCAAGTCCGAGCTGAAGGACTGGGATACGCGGTCGATCACCGACGAGCTGGCCGTGCTGCGCCGCTATGCGGGGCAGGGGGAGGAGGCGCTGGCCTCGGGCCCCGCACCCCGACCCACCAGCCCCGCGCCGCAGGCCGAGGCCAAGGCCAAGACCACCTTCCAGCTGGCCCGCCCGCAGGGGCAGGCCAAATGCACCGCCGCCAACGGGCGGCTGGAGATCCGGCTGTCGCGGGACTTCTCGACCATCGACCGGCGCAAGCTGGAGGCGGCGGTGGCCTCGATGCTGGACCAGATCGAGTGACCTTCCCCCCGGGGAAGGTCGGCCGCGGCGGGGGAGGGGGCGCCCTCTTCCCCGCGGGGAAGGTGCCGGGGCAGGGCTCGGCAAAGCCTTCCCTTAAGGCAATATTAGATCCTTCTAATATATTGATCTTGCTGGATTAATTCCGAAACGATCCGTTCCCGCCCGGACCATCCCGCGAACCATCTTGCAGATCGTGCAAGCGACGGCTAGCACATCGGGACCCCCGATCCCAGCAAGGCCGCTGCCATGCCCCCCAGTGATTCCCCCCTGCGCGGCATCGCGCTGAAATGCGCCAGCGTGACCGTGTTCACCATCATGGCGGCGCTGATCAAGGCCACGGCGGAAAGCGCCGCGATCCCGCCCGGGCAACAGGTCTTCTTCCGGTCCTTCTTCGCGCTGCCGGTGATCTTCGTCTGGCTGCTGTGGCGCCACGAGATGCGGGTGGGCCTGGGGACCGCGAACCCGATGGGGCATCTCTATCGGGGGCTGGTGGGCACTACGGCCATGGCGCTGAACTTCTGGGCGCTGTCGATCCTGCCCTTGCCCGAGGTGACGGCGATCGGCTTTGCGGCACCGCTGCTGGTGGTGATCCTGGCGGGAATGTTCCTGGGCGAGAACGTGCGCGCCTTCCGCCTTGGCATGGTCGGGCTGGGGCTGGCCGGGGTGCTTCTGGTCCTGTCGCCGCAGATTCGGGCAGGGACGGGGGGCGACCCGGTGCGGATGCTGGGGGCGATGGTGGCGCTTGGCGGGGCGGCGGCCGCGGCGCTGGCGCAGATCTTCGTGCGGCAGCTGGTGCAGGTGGAACGCACCTCGGCCATCGTCTTCTGGTTCTCGGTCACCTCGACGGGGCTGTCGCTGCTGACGCTGCCCTTCGGATGGGTGATGCCGGCGGGCTATGTGCTGTTCCAGCTGGTGCTGACCGGGCTGCTGGGGGGCCTGGGTCAGATCCTGCTGACCTCGGCCTATCGGCATGCGGATGCCTCGGTCGTGGCGCCCTTCGACTATGTGGCGATGATCCTGGCGGTGGCGATCGGCTGGTGGGTCTTTGCCGAGGTGCCGGGGGCGGCGGTGATCGGGGGATCGTCGCTGGTGATCCTGGCGGGCATCCTGATCATCTGGCGCGAGCATGCCCTGGGGCTGGAGCGGCGGCGTCAGCGCAAGGCCACGCCGCCCACCTGAGGGTCCAGCCGACCCACCAGCGCCACCAGGTCGCGGAAGCGTTCGCCCTGCACCAGCACATGGTCGGTCATGGCACGCGCGGCTTCGTCTGCGTCGCCCGTGCGGATGGCGTCGGCGATGCGGCGGTGTTCGTCCAGCGAGCGGGCCACGCGGCCCGGGGCCTGCAGCTGGCGGCGGCGATAGGGCTGCAGGATGGCCTGCAGGCGCAGCGTCTCGCCCTGCAGGAAGTCGTTATGGGCGGCGCGGTAGATCGCCTGATGGAAGGCGGTGTTCTCGGCATAGTAGCGGTCGGGATCGGCGCGGGCGTCGTCGCAGGCGGCCAGCGCGGTGTCGATGCGGCCGAGGTCGGCGGGATCGGCACGGCGGCAGGCCAGGCGCGCGCAGAAGGCCTCCATCTCGGCCATCAGCTCGAAGCGTTCCATCAGCTGCGGCACGCTGAGCTTGGCCACAAAGGTGCCGCGCTTGGGCTGCACGATCAGCAGGCCCGACGCCTCGAGCGCCTGCAGCGCCTCGCGCACGGGGGTGCGGGAACAGCCGTAGTCGGCGGCGACCTGATCGGGGTCGATGCGGACGCCCGGCGCGAAACGGCCATCGACGATGGCGTTTTCCAAGGCAAGGCGGATGCGCTGTGCGGTGGGCAGGGTCATGGCGGCCTGTGCAAGAAAGGTGCAGTCATCTCACCCCAAAGGGGCAGAAAAGTCCATGCGGCGGGTTGTTATATACAACAGGCCAGAATCGGTGTATATCGAATCTCGGGGAGGATCGCATCATGGGCAAGCAGAGACTGGGGTTCCTGTCGGATTTCGTCGAGGCCATCACCCGGCGCAAGCGGGGGGCGAGGCCGAGACCTTGCAGGCGCTGGCGCGGCCCGCATCGGAACGCGCGCGGGTCGCCTGCACGGTGCTGATGGGCCGGATCGGGGACGCAGCAAGGGTCGCGGTGGCCGAGCAGGCGCTGAGCGCCTATGCCGAGCTGGACGCCGATCAGCGCCTCGCCTTCTTCCGGTCGATGCGCGACGATCACGGCGTCGATCCGCAGGCGATCCGCGAGGCCTATGCGGCCTGGGACAAGGCGCCCGATGCGGCGGCGGTGGCCGATCTGTTCCGGGTGGTCGAGCCCGCGCGACAGACGCTGCTGCGGCGGCTGAACCTGGCGCCGGGGGCCACGCTGCAGCTGGTGCGGATGCGCCAGGACCTGCTGGCCGCCATGCGCGCCGATCCCGGGCTGGCGCCCATCGACCAGGATTTCGCGCATCTGCTGGCCTCGTGGTTCAACCGGGGCTTCCTGACCATGCGCCGGATCGACTGGAACGCGCCCGCCGCGATCCTGGAGAAGCTGATCGAATATGAAAGCGTCCACCGGATGGAAGGCTGGGGCGATCTGAAACGGCGCCTGGCCGAGAACGACCGCAGGCTCTATGCCTTCTTCCATCCCGCGACCGGGGACGAGCCGCTGATCTTCGTCGAGGTCGCGCTGACCCAAGGGATGCCCGACGCCATCGGCCCGATCCTGACCGCGCCCGAGGCGAAGCTGCCCGAGCCCGCGGACACGGCGGTCTTCTATTCCATCAACAATAGCCTGGCGGGGCTCAAGGGCGTCAGCTTCGGCAACTTCCTGATCAAGCAGGTGGTGGCAGTGCTGAAGGCCGAGCTGCCCGAGCTGAAGACCTTCGTCACCCTGTCGCCGGTGCCGGGCTTCGCCGCCTGGCTGGCCGCGCAGACCGACGCCCCGGCGACCGAGCTGCGCACGGCGCTGGCGGGCGACTGGCCGTCCAACCCCGGCGCGGTCGTGGCGCTGCGCCCGCAGGTCATGGCGGTGGCCGCGCGCTATATCCTGCAGGCGCGGGCGCGGGGCGGGCAGCCCGCCGATCCGGTGGCGCGCTTCCATCTGGGCAACGGCGCCGCTGCCCATCGGCTGAACTGGCCCGCCGACCTGTCGGCCTCGGCGCAGAAGACCGCGCATGGGCTGATGATCAACTATCTTTACGAACTGGACCGGATCGAGGATCGCCACGAGGCGTTCATCCGCGACGGCACCGTCGCCCATGGCCCGCAGCTTGCCGAGGCGCTGAAGGGCTGAGACGACCAAGACGCATCAGGGGGAGGAGAGACCCATGCAGACCATCCACGAGCATTTCATCCAGACCGCAGAGGTCATGCAGGGCAAGACCCTGTTCGAACGTCCGGGGCAGCCCGACATCAGCTTCGCGCAGATGCGCGGATCGGTCGAGGCGCTGGCCGGCGCCCTGACGGCCCTGGGCGTCGCGCCCGGCGACCGGGTGGCGGTGCAGGTCGAGAAATCGCCCGAGGCCATCGCGCTGTACCTGGCGACCTTGCAGGTGGGGGGATCTTCCTGCCGCTGAACCCGGCCTATACCGGGGCCGAGATCGACTATTTCATCGGCGATGCCGCGCCGCGCCTCTTCGTCTGCGATCCGGGCCAGCAGGAGGCCCACGCGCATCGGGCGGGGCCGTCGCTGGCCCTCGAGACGCTTGGCGCGGACGGGCAGGGGTCCTTGATGGACCGCGCCGCCGGCGCCGTGCCGCGCGAGGACGCGCATCCCTGCGGGCCGGACGACCGGGCGGCGATCCTCTATACCTCGGGCACCACGGGGCGGTCCAAGGGGGCGGTGCTGACGCATGGCAACCTGACCTCGAACACCGAGGCGCTGCTGGACTGCTGGCAGTTCACCGCCAACGACCGGCTGATCCACGCGCTGCCGATCTTTCACACCCACGGGCTGTTCGTCGCGGCCAACATGGCGCTGGTCGCAGGCGCCACGATGATCTTCCTGACCAGGTTCGACGCGGATCAGGCCATCGACCTGATGGAGCGTGCGACCGTTCTGATGGGCGTGCCGACCTTCTACACGCGGCTGCTGAAATCGCCCCGGCTGGACCGCGAAGCGACCGCGGGGATGCGGCTGTTCGTGTCGGGATCGGCGCCGCTTCTGGCCGAGGATCACCGGGCGTTTTCGGACCGCACCGGCCAGATGATCCTGGAACGCTATGGCATGACCGAGACCTGCATGATCGCCTCGAACCCCTATGAGGGCGCGCGGATCGCGGGCGCGGTGGGCATGGCGCTGCCCGGCATCGCCATCCGCATCACCGACCGGGAATCGGGCGCGTCCCTGCCGGAAGGCGAGATCGGGCTGATCGAGGTCAAGGGGCCGAACGTCTTCGAGGGCTACTGGAACATGCCCGAGAAGACCGCGTCCGAGTTCCGCGAGGACGGCTATTTCATCACCGGCGATCTGGGCACGATCGCCGAGGACGGATACCTGCGGATCGTGGGGCGCGACAAGGATCTGGTGATCTCGGGCGGCTACAACGTCTATCCCAAGGAGGTCGAGGAGGCCATCGACGCGTTGCCCGGCGTGCTGGAAAGCGCGGTCATTGGGCTGCCCCACGCCGATCTGGGCGAGGCGGTCACCGCCATCGTCGTCCCCAAGGGCGGCCCCCTGGAGGCCGAGGCGATCCGCGCCGCGCTGGAGGGCACGCTGGCCCGCTTCAAGCAGCCCAAGCGCGTGATCGTCGCCGAAGCCCTGCCCCGGAACGTCATGGGCAAGGTGCAGAAGGCGGAACTGCGCAAGACCCATGCGGGGCTCTACGACCACGCCACGGCCTGACATCCGACCGGCCCGCATGACGAGGAGGTCATGCGGGGCCATCCGGTCCACATCATCACGGGAGGAAGATCATGATCATTTACGGAGTCGCGGCCCTGGCCGCCTGCCATCTGGCGGGCGTCATCCTGGGCGACCTGCTGGGGTCCCTGCTGGGCGTCCAGTCCAATGTGGGCGGCGTGGGCTTTGCCATGCTGCTGCTGATCGTGGCCAGCGACTGGCTGCGCCGCACCGGCCGCCTGCCCGCGCTGTCCGAACAGGGCATCCTGTTCTGGAGCGCGATGTACATCCCCATCGTCGTGGCCATGGCCGCGCAGCAGAACGTCGTGGCGGCCCTGGCGGGCGGGCCGGTGGCGATCATCGCGGGCGTGGGCGCGACCCTTGCCTGCGTGGCGCTGGTGCCGGTCGTCGCCCGCATCGGCGGGCAGGACGCGCCGCTGCCGCCCCTCATGGCGCAGGAGGCCTGAGACCATGGAGATGATCACCGAAATCCTGTCCAAGAACGGGCTGGTCTTCGCCTTCGTCGTCGTCGGCGTGGTGATGTGGGTGTCCTATCAGATCTCGGACCGGCTGTCGGCGGGGCGGCTGCACGGCTCGGCCGTGGCCATCATCATCGGGCTGGTGCTGGCTTGGTGGGGGGGGCTTGCCACCGGCGGGTCCAAGGGCCTGGCCGACGTGCCGCTGTTCGCGGGCATCGGGCTGATGGGCGGCGCGATGCTGCGCGACCTGGCCATCGTGTCGACCGCCTACGGCGTCGACATCCGCGAGATCCGCAAGGCGGGGGCGGCGGGCGTCGTCGCGCTGGCGCTTGGGATCGTGGTGTCCTTTGCCGTGGGGGCGCTGGTGGCGGCGGCCTTCGGCTATACCGATGCGGTCAGCATGGCGACCATCGGCGGGGGGGCCGCGACCTATATCGTGGGGCCGGTCACCGGGACGGCGCTTGGCGCCAGCTCGGACGTGATCGCGCTGTCGGTCGCGGCGGGCCTCTTGAAGGCCGTGCTGGTGATGATCGGCACGCCGCTGGTCGCGCCGCTGATCGGGTTGAACAACCCGAAATCGGCCATGGCCTATGGCGGGCTGATGGGCACGACCAGCGGCGTCGCGGGGGGCCTGGCCGCCACCGACAAGCGGCTGGTGCCCTATGGCGCGATGACGGCGACGTTCTATACGGGGCTGGGCTGCCTGATGGGGCCGTCGGTCATGTACCTGGCGCTGCTGGCGATCACCGGGGGCTGAGCAGGCCCCTTGACGCAGAAGGCGGCGCCAGTTTGGCGCCGCCTTTTGGCGTTCGGGCAGGGCAGGGGGGTCAGACGATCCCGCCGCCTCCGCCCGCGCTGGCCGGGCGCACCGCCGCCACCTGTGCGCGCCAGCCGGACGCGCGGAAGGCCGCGATCGGGTCGATGGCCGCGCCTTGCCGCTGGCGGGCCATCTGCAGGATCGGCTCGACATCCGTGCGGAAGGCCGCGCGCAGGGTCGCCGCCGCCATCAGCGCGTCGTTCTCGGTGCGGTATCCCTCCAGAGCCGCGCGGTCGACAAGGCTGGCCTGCACATAGGCGCGCTGGATTTCGACCGCCGAGATCATCAGGCTTTCCATCGGGTCCGTGACGTTGTGGCTCTGGTCGATCATGTGGGACAGGTTCAGGCCGGGGGTGTCCTCCAGCTCGACCAGCTCGTTCCAGACGAGGAACAGGCGGAAGGGCTCGATGGTGCCCGCGTCCAGATCGTCGTCGCCGTACTTGCTGTCGTTGAAGTGGAAACCGCCCAGCTTGCCCGCGCGGATCAGGCGGGCGACGATCATCTCGATGTTCACGTTGGGCGCGTGATGGCCGAGGTCCACGAGGCACTGCGCCTTGGGACCCAGCTCCTGCGCGATCATCAGGCTGGTGCCCCAGTCCTGCACGACGGTCGAATAGAAGGCGGGCTCGTAGATCTTGTGTTCCGAGAACAGCCGCCAGTCGTCGGGCAGGCCGGCATAGACCTGGGCCATCGCGTCCAGATAGCGGTCGAACTGGCGCGACAGCGAGGTCTGGCCGGGGAAGTTCGAGCCGTCCCCGATCCAGACCGTCAGCGCCTTCGACCCGAGGGCGCGACCGATCTCGATGCAGTCGAGGTTGTGGTCCACCGCCTGCGCGCGGGTGGCGGCATCGGTATGGGAGAGCGAGCCGAACTTGTAGCTCAACGCCTGGCCGGGCTGGTCCTGGAAGGTGTTGGAGTTCATGGCATCGAAGCCCAGCCCCGTGGCCTCGGCCTTTTCCAGCAGCAGGGCGGGGTCGGTGCGGTCCCAGGGGATGTGCAGGCTGACCTTTGGCGTTGCGGCGGTCAGCTGGTGGATGACCCCGCAATCGTCCATCTTGTCCATGATGCCGCGCGGCTCTCCGGCGCCCGGGAAGCGGGCGAAGCGGGTGCCGCCGGTGCCGGTGCCCCAGCTGGGGATCGCCACGCCGAACCTCATGGCGCGGGCGGTCAGGGCCTCGATGTCGATGCCCCGGCGCGACAGGCGCGCGCCGAGCGCGTCGTAATCGGCGGACAGGTCGGTCTGGCGGGCAGCGTTGTCCGCCTCGATGATGTCGCGGTTGATCATGGCTTACCTCGTGAAGGCCTGGACGTTGCCCGCGTCCACGTTGAGGATGTTGCCCGTCGACTTGGCCGACAGGTCGGAGGCGAAGAAATACGCGCCCTCGGCGATGTCCTCGGGCAGGACGGATCGCTTGAGCAGCGAGCGTTGGCGGTACATCTCCTCCAGCCCTCCCTTGTCGGTGCCGTAGGTGCTGGCGCGCTGGTCCAGCCATTCGCCCTCCCAGATGCGGGATCCGCGCAGGACGGCGTCGGGATTGACCACGTTGACGCGGATGCCGCCCTCGGCGCCCTCCAGCGCCAGGCAGCGGGCCAGGTGGATCTCGGCCGCCTTGGCGGTACAATAGGCGCTGGCGTTGGGGCTGGCGGCGAGGCCGTTCTTGGAGGCGACGAAGATCACCGATCCGCCGATATCCTGGGCGCGGAAGGTGCGGAACGCCTCGCGCGAGACCAGGAAATAGCCGGTGGACAGGATGTCCATGTTGCGGTTCCACAGCGCCAAGGTGGTCTCCTCGACCGGGGCGGAGGAGGCGATGCCCGCGTTCGACACGAGGATGTCGATGCCGCCGAACTCGACCGCCATCTGCGCATAGGCGGTGGCGACCTGCGCCTCGTCGGTGACGTTCATCTGCACCGCGCGCACGACATCGGCGCCGAAGCTTTTGGCCAGCCCGTCATGGGTGGTGGCCAGCGCGCCTTCGTCGATATCGGCCAGCATCACGCAGGCGCCCTCGCGCAGGAAGCGTTCGGCGGTCGCCGCCCCGATGCCGCCCGCGCCGCCGGTGACCAGCGCCACGCGGCCCGCCAGCGACTTGGGCCTGGGCATGCGCTGCAGCTTCGCCTCTTCCAGCAGCCAGTATTCGATGTCGAAGGCCTCCTGCTCGGGCAGGCCCTGATAGGTGCTGACGGCACTGGCACCGCGCATCACGTTGATGGCGTTGACGTAGAATTCGGCCGAGACGCGGGCGGTGGGCTTGTCCAGCGCGAAGGTGATCATGCCCACGCCGGGGATCAGGTAGACGACCGCGTTCGGATCGCGCAAAGCCGGGCTGTCGGGCCGTCTGCAGCGGTCGTAATAGGCGGCGTAGTCGTCGCGATAGGCGGCCACCGCCTGCGGCAGGGCGGCCAGCGTGGCGTCCAGATCGGGGGCGGCGGGGTCGAAGTCGACGACCAGAGGCCGGATCTTGGTGCGCAGGAAATGGTCGGGGCAGGAGGTGCCCATCGGCGCCAGGCTCTCCAGCATCGCAGAGCCGACGAATTCCAGCACCGCGGGCTGGTCGTCGAAATGGCCGACCTTGTGGCGGTCCTTGGAGATCAGGCCCCGGATCACCGGCATCAGCCGCGCGGCGATCTTGCGCCGTTCGGGGGCGTCCAGCGTGGGGCGGGCGGGGCCGCCGAAGGCAGGCGCCGTGCTGCGGGATTCCAGCCATTCGGCGGCGGTGTTGATGATCTCCAGCGTGGTCAGGTAGCAGTCCTTGGCGTCATCGGCCCAGGTGAACAGACCGTGGCTTTCCAGCACCGCGCCGCGCATGCCCGGGTTCTCGACCGCAAGCCTCTCCAGCCACAGGCCCAGCTCGTAGCCGGGCTTCTTCCACGGCAGCCAGCCGATGTCGGTGCCGAAGATCTCGGCGGTCAGCTCCTTCGAATTGACCGAGGCCGCGAGGGCGATGATCGCGTCGGAATGGACATGATCGACATGCTTGCTGGGGACATAGGCGTGCAGCGGGGTGTCGATGGAGGCGGCGCGCGGGTTCAGCGCGAAGGTGCAATGGGGCAGATAGGCGACCATCTCGTCCTCATGCGCCAGACCGCGATACTTGCCCTTCAGCGCGCGCAGCTTGTCCATGTAGAGGGTCGAGAAGCCGTCCATCGCCATGGACCCGATGTCGCCGCCCGAGCCCTTGACCCACAGCACCTCGACCGTCTCGCCGGTCAGAGGATCGACCTCCTGCACCTTGGCCGAGGTGTTGCCGCCGCCGTAATTCGTCACGCGCTTGTCCGAGCCCAGCAGATTCGAGCGGTAGAGCAGCTTTTCGGGCTCGCTCATGCTGGCGGCGCGGGCGTCGTCCCACAGGTTGTCCAGTCGATTGGCGGTCATGGATGCCTCCCCTTCTGGCGGCATCGTGCCGCGCGGTCCTGCTGCCCGGATAGCCCGGCGGGCGGCGGTCGGTCAATCATTTTCGATCATAACCGATCATTGTGCAGGTGCAGAAAGACGATCACGATCAAAAATGATTGACAGTGAGCGGCAATGATGGAAACTGGCCGTCAGAGGGGGAGCCATGCTGGAAACCGAACGCCATCGCATCATCCTGTCCGCCGTGCAGGAACGGCCCGTGGTGACGGTGGCCGATCTCTGCGCGCTGACGGCGGCCTCCGAGGCCACGGTGCGCCGCGACATCGCGCAGCTGCATCTGGCCAAGAAGCTGCGCCGGGTGCGCGGCGGGGCCGAGGCGATCTCTCCGCCCCAGTTCGTGGGGATCAACGCGCGGCCCTTCGCGATCAACCAGACGATCAACATCGCCTCGAAGCGGGCGATCGCGCAAGCGGCGGTGGATCTGTGCGAGGATGGCGACGCGATCATCGTGAATGGCGGCACGACGACCTTCCAGATGGTCCATCCGCTGACGACCAAGCGGCTGCAGGTCTTCACCAACAGCTTTCCCATCGCGGAACATCTGCTGAAGCAGTCGAAGAACACGGTGATGCTGCCCGCCGGTGCGATCTATCGCGAACAGAACATCATCCTGTCGCCCTTCGACGACGACGGCAGCAATCATTTCTATGCGCGGCGCATGTTCATGGGCTGCCGGGGCCTGGGGCCCCTGGGCCTGATGGAGGGCGACCCGCTGCTGGTGCAGGCCGAGCAGAAGCTGATCGGGCAGGCCGACGAGCTGGTCGTGCTGGCCGACAGCTCGAAGTTTTCGCAATGCTCCAGCCTGCTTCTGTGCCCCTTGTCGCGCATCCACACGGTCATCACCGATGACGGGATCGACGACCGGGCCGCAAGCATGCTGGAGGCTGCCGACATTCGCCTGATCGTGGCGGACGCCCGGCGGGACGGAAGGACACGCGCCGAGGAGTAGGGGCGCGGGGGATCACTTATTAGGGAGGATGAGATGAGCATTTCGAGGACATTACTGACGACGGCCACGGCGCTGGCGTTGATGGCGGGCGCGGCGCAGGCCGAGACCGTGCGCATCGCGCTGGTCGCCAAGGCGCTTGGCATCGGCTTCTTCGAGGCCGCCAACAAGGGCGCCGAGGAGGCCGCCGCCGAGCTGGGAGATGTGGAGATCATCTATACCGGCCCCACCGACACCACCGCCGAGGGCCAGATCGAGGTGATCAACAGCCTGATCGCGCAGCGCGTGGATGCCATCGCCGTCAGCGCCAACGACACGGACGCGCTGGTGCCGACGCTCAAGCGCGCCATGGATCGCGGCATCACCGTCATCAGCTGGGACAGCGGCGTGGCGCCCGAGGGGCGGGCGATGCACCTGAACCCGTCCTCGGCGCCGCTGATCGGCAACACGATCATCAAGCTGGCCGCCGACCATCTGCCCGAGGGCGGGCAGGTGGCGGTGCTGTCGGCGACCACCACCTCGACCAACCAGAACATCTGGATCGAGGAGATGACCAAGGTGATGGGCGACTATCCCGGCATCGAGGTCGTGGCGACGGTCTATGGCGACGACCTGGCCGACAAGTCCTATCGCGAGGCCCAAGGGTTGATGCAGAGCCATCCGGACCTCAAGGCGATCATCGCGCCGACCAGCGTGGGGATCGTGGCGGCGGCGCAGGCGGTGACCGATGCGGGCAAGGTGGGCGAGGTCAATGTGACGGGCCTGGGCCTGCCGTCCGAGATGGCGGGGCATGTGAAGTCGGGGGCATCCAAAAGTTTCGCGATCTGGAATCCGATCGATCTGGGCTATTCGGCCACGATGATCGCGCATGCGCTGGCGACGGAAGGTGCCACGGCGGAACCCGGTGCCACCATCCCGATCGGGCGCATGGGCGAGGTCACGCTGGACGAGAACGGCGAGGCCGCGATGGCCGATCCCTTCACCTATGACGCCGGCAACATCGACGAATTCTCGTCGGTCTTCTGAGTGTGTGCCCCCGGCCCCGCGCCGGGGGCGCCTTTGCCCAAGGATCCCATCATGCAGCCAGACCCCGCATCGCGGGACGGCGCCGTGCTGTCGCTGCGCGGTATCGTCAAGACCTTCCCGGGCGTGCGCGCACTGGACGGCGTGCGGCTGGACCTGTTCCCCGGCCAGGTCACCGCGCTGATCGGCGAGAACGGCGCGGGCAAATCCACCATCGTCAAGGTCCTGACCGGCATCTATCAGCCCGACGAGGGGCAGATCTTCGTGGCGGGCGAACCCGTCCGATTTCCCACCGCGCAGGCGGCGGGCGCGGCGGGCGTCACCGCCATCCATCAGGAGACGGTGCTGTTCGACGAGATGACGGTGGCCGAGAACATCTTCATCGGCCATGCGCCCCGTAACTGGTTGGGCCTGATCGATCGCCGCGCGATGCGCAGCCGGGCGGCGGCGATCCTGCGCGGGATCGGCTCGGATCTGGACCCGGCCACGCGGCTGCGCGATCTGGGCATCGCCAGCAAGCATCTGGTGGCCATCGCCCGTGCCCTGTCGGTCGATGCCCGCGTGGTGATCATGGACGAGCCCACCGCCGCCCTGTCCCACAAGGAGATCGGCGAGCTGTACGAGCTGGTCGAAAAGCTGAAGGCGCAGGGCAAGGCCATCCTGTTCATCAGCCACAAGTTCGACGAGATCTTCCGCATCGCCGACCGCTGGACGGTCTTCCGCGACGGCGCCTTCGTGGGCGAGGGGGCGATGGCCGACGTGACCGAGGGCGATCTGGTGCAGATGATGGTCGGCCGCAGCGTCGATCAGATCTATCCCAAGCGGCCCGCGAAGATCGGGCCCCCGGTGCTGACGGTCGCGGGATATTGCCACCCGACGGAATACGAGGACATCACCTTCACCCTGCATCAGGGCGAGATCCTGGGCTTCTACGGCCTCGTCGGCGCGGGCCGGTCCGAGGTGATGCAGGCGCTGTTCGGCATCAGCCAGCCCGCCAAGGGCGCGTGCCGGATCGCGGGCGACGTGCGGGTGATCCGGTCCACCGCGCAGGCGGTTCAGGCGGGCATCGTCTATGTCCCCGAGGATCGCGGGCGGCAGGGCGCGGTCAAGGGGCTGCCGATCTTCCAGAACGTCACGCTGCCCTCGCTGGCGCGGACCAGCCGGGGCGGGTTCCTGCGGCTGGCCGAGGAATTCGCGCTGGCCCGCGAGTACACGCAGCGGCTGGACCTGCGGGCGGCAAGCTTGGACCAGGACATCGGCCTGCTGTCGGGGGGCAACCAGCAGAAGGTGGTGATCGCCAAATGGCTGGCGACCCAGCCCCGCATCATCATCCTGGACGAGCCCACCAAGGGCATCGACATCGGATCCAAGGCCGCCGTCCACGACTTCATGTCGGAACTGGCCGCCCAAGGGCTGGCCGTGATCATGGTCAGCAGCGAGATCCCCGAAGTGCTGGGCATGTCCGACCGCATCATCGTCATGCGCGAGGGCCGCATCGCGGGCGAGTTCGCGGGCGCCGCCATGACGCCCGAGAACCTGATCCGCGCCGCCGTGGGCATCGAGAGGACCGCCGCATGAGCATCCTGAAATCGCGCGAGGTGGTGCTGGGCGGGGTGATCCTGCTGCTGCTGGCGGCCATCGCCAGCCGCTTTCCGGGCTTCGTCGCGCCTGCCAATCTGGCGCGCGTGTTCACCGACACCTCGCCGCTGATCCTGCTGGCGCTTGGGCAGATGGCGGTGATCCTGACGAAATGCATCGACCTGTCGGTGGCGGCCAATCTGGCGCTGTGCGGGATGGTGGCGGCGCTGATGGACGGGATGGGGGTGCCGATGCCCGTCATCCTGGGGACGGTCGTTGCGATGGGTGCGGGGCTGGGTGCGATCAACGGCGCGCTGGTCTGGGGCCTGGGCATCCCGTCCATCGTGGTGACGCTTGGGACGATGACGATCTATCGCGGCTCGATCTTCCTTCTGACCGAGGGCGCGTGGATCAACGCGCATCAGATGAGCGACGCCTTCAAGGCCGTGCCGCGCCAGGTGATCGGGGGCCTGCCGGTCATGGCCTGGATCGCGGTGGGGGCGATTGCCGGGGTCGCGGTGCTGATGACGCGCACGCCCCTGGGGCGGGCCTTCTATGCGGTGGGGGGCAATCCCCATGCGGCGGTCTATACCGGCATCTCGGTCGGGCGCACGCAGTTCGCGGCCTTCGTGCTGGCCGGCGCGCTGGCCGGGCTGACCGGCTATCTGTGGGTCGCGCGCTATGCGGTGGCCTATGTCGACATCGCGGGCGGGTTCGAGTTGGACGTGGTCGCCGCCTGCGTGATCGGCGGCATCGCCATCGCAGGGGGCGCGGGCACGGTGGCGGGCGCGGTCATGGGGGCCCTCTTTCTGGGCATCATCAAGAACGCGCTTCCGGTCGTGGGCATCTCGCCCTTCTGGCAGATGGCGATTTCCGGGGCGGCGATCCTGGCCGCCATCGCCTTCAACGCGCGCCGCCAGGGTCCCGGCCGCATCATCCTGAAACGGGCCGAGGTGCGGACATGAGCCATTCTCCCCAACCCGGGCGCGTCATCCCCGACCGCCTGACCAGCCCCGCCGTCCGCGCGCTGAAAAGCTGGGAGGCCCTGCTGGCCGTCGTGGCGGTGACGATCTTCCTGCTGAATGCCTGGGCCTCGCCCTATTTCCTCGACCCGTGGAACCTGTCGGACGCGACCTTCAACTTCACCGAGAAGGCGATGATCGCCTTTGCCATGGCGTTGCTGATCGTGTCCGGAGAGATCGACCTGTCGGTGGGCGCCATCGTCGCGCTGGCCTCGACCGCGATGGGCGTGGCGATGGGGATGGGCGCGCCGACCCCGGTGCTGGTGGCGGTGGGTCTGGCCACGGGGCTGGCCTGCGGGGCCTTCAACGGGGCGCTGGTCGCGCGCTTCGGCCTGCCCTCGATCGTGGTCACCATCGGCACGATGAGCCTGTTCCGGGGCATCAGCTATATCGTGCTGGGCGACAGGGCCTTCACCGGCTATCCCGCCAGCTTCGCATGGTTCGGGCAGGGATATGTGGTCTGGGTCATCACGGTCGAGCTGGTGATCTTTGCGATCTCGGCCGTCGTCTTCGCCGTCCTTCTGCACCGCACCAGCTTTGGCCGCACCGTCTATGCCATCGGCAACAACGCCACCGCCGCGCGGTTCTCGGGCATCCGGGTGGACCGCGTGCGGTTCATCCTGTTCCTGCTGACCGGGCTGATGAGCGGGATCGCGGCGGTCTGCCTGACCTCTCGGCTCGGCTCAACCCGCCCCTCCATCGCGGCGGGGTTCGAGCTGGAGGTGGTGACCATCGTGGTCCTGGGCGGGGTCAGCATCCTCGGCGGATCGGGGACGATCCCCGGCGTGGTGCTGGCCGCCTTCGTGCTGGGGCTGGTGACCTTCGGGCTGGGCCTTCTGAACGTGCCGGGCATCGTGATGTCCATCGTGGTGGGCCTGCTGCTGATCGGGGTCATCGCCGTGCCCCGCCTGATTTCGAAACTGAGGACATGATGCCAAAACACGCCTTTCGCATGCAGTTGAACCCGGGCGCGGCCGAGGAATACCGCCGCCGCCATGACGCGATCTGGCCCGAGCTGGCCGCCCTGCTGCACGAGGCGGGGGTGCGGGACTACTCGATCCATCTGGACGAGGAGAGCCACGCGCTGTTCGCCGTGATGTGGCGGGCCGAGGATCACAGCATGGACGCGCTGCCGGATCACCCGGTGATGCGGCGCTGGTGGGCGCATATGGCGGACCTGATGCAGACCAACCCGGACGGATCGCCCGTGGCCGTGCCGCTGGTGCCGATGTTCCACCTGCCATGACCCATGTCGCGGTCATCGACATCGGCAAGACCAATGCGAAGCTGGCGCTTGTCGATGGCACGACCCTGTCCGAGATCGCGGTCGTCACCCGCCCCAACCTGTCCCTGCCGGGCCCCCTTGGCCGCATGTGGATCTGGAGGGGCATTGGGACTTCTTCCTGACCCATCTGGCGGTGTTCCAGGCGGCGCATGGGGTGGATGCGATCTCGGTCACCACCCATGGCGCGGCGGCGGTGCTGCTGGACAAGCAGGGCGGGCTGGCCGCACCCATGCTGGATTACGAGCATGACGGCCCCGAGGGGATGGCCGATTACGACGCCCTGCGCCCGGGCTTTGCGGTGACCGGATCGCCGCGCCTGCCTTTGGGCCTGAACCTGGGCGCGCAGCTGCACTGGCTGATGGCGCAGCCGGGGGTGGGGACCCGGGTGGCGCATGTGGTGACCTATCCGCAATACTGGGGCTGGCGGCTGACCGGAGAACTGGCCAGCGATGTGACCTCGCTTGGCTGCCACACCGACCTGTGGGACCCGTGGCAGGGGCGGTTCTCGCCGCTGGTGGGTGCGCTTGGGCTGGCGGGGCGCATCGCGCCCGCGCGGCGGTCGGACGCGGTGCTGGGCGGGCTGACCACGGCGGTCGCGGCGGCCACCGGCATTCCGGCGGGGACGCCGGTCTCGGTGGGCATCCATGACAGCAACGCGTCGCTGATGCCCCATCTGCGGGGGCGGCAGGGGGTGTTCTCGGTCGTGTCCACGGGCACCTGGGTGGTGGCGATGGCGATGGGGGGCGGGGCCGCGGCGTTGGACCCGGCGCGCGACGTGCTGGTCAACGTGAACGCGATGGGCCGGCCCGTGCCCTCGGCCCGCTTCATGGGCGGGCGCGAGTTCGAGCTGGTCCGGGCCGGATGCGACGCGGTGCCGTCAGATGCAGACCGCTGTGCGGTGCTGGCGGCGGGGGCGATGATCCTGCCCTCCGTCCAGCCCGGATCGGGGCCGTTCCCGGACCGCGCGACGGGCTGGACCGCGCCGCCTGCGACCGAGGGCGCGCGGATGGCGGCGCTGTCGTGGTATCTGGCGCTGATGACGCAGACCTGCCTGGATCTGATCGCCGCAGACGGTCCCGCGATCATCGAGGGGCCCTTCGCGCGCAATCCCGATTTCCTCGACATGCTGGCCGCCCTGCGCCCGGGGGGCGTCGAGGTCGCGGCCTCGGCCACCGGCACCAGCGTGGGGGCGGCGCTGCTGTGCCTGCCGGACGCGCAGCCGCCCGCGACGCGGAGCCATGCCGCGCCCGGCCATGCCGAGGGGCTGCGCGCCTATGCCCGCGACTGGCAGGCCAGAACGGCCCGCCCGGAATGTCAGCTGTAGCCGAGCGCCGCCGAGGCGCCGGCCCCGGCCTGCAGCAGCAGGGCGGCATATTCCGCCTTGCGCGTCTCGTCGAAGCGGACCAGCGGAAAGGCGATGCTGATCGCCGCGACCGACCGGCCCGCATGGTCCATCACCGGCACCGCCATGCAGCGCACCCCGGCCTCGCTCTCCTCGATCTCTTCGGCATAGCCGCGGGCGCGGGTGGCGGCCAGTTCCGCCCGCAGGGCATCGGGATCGGTGATCGTGCGGGGCGCCAGCTTCCTGAGGTCCATCAGGGCCAGCCGTTCCTCGATCTCGGCCGCGTCGCGGAAGGCCAGCAGCGCCTTGCCGAGCGAGGTCGAGTGCAGCGGGTTGCGCTTGCCAAGCGTGGACTGCATCGACAGGCCATAGGCGCTGTCGTACTTGTGGATATAGGCGACGCGCTGGTCGATGTCGTCCATCACGCCCAGGTTGATGGATTCGCCCGTGGCGCGCGACAGGCGCCCCATTTCCCGGTCGCAGGAGCGCAGCAGATCCTCCTGCCCGCGCAAGACGCGGGCGCCCAGCCCGAACAGCTTCAGCGTCAGGCCGTATTTCTCGGTCTCGGGCTCCTGCTCGACATAGCCCAGATCGACCATGGTCTGCAGCAGCCGGTGCGCGGTGGTCTTGGACGTCATCGCCCGCTGCGCGATCTCGGCCAAGGGGGCGCGGCGCGCCTCGGCCAGCGATTCGAGGACGGCGAAGACCTTGAGAACGGCGGCGGCATTCTCGGTCCTGGGGGGTGTCGGTGCCATGATGCCATTCCTGAAAATTCGGAACCCTATTCTGAAAAGCAATCACTCTTCTGTCAAGGGGCGGCGTGAAGTCAGTTGATGCTGGCTAACCCGATCTTCCCAGCCCATGTCAGAAATCTGTTGATTTCCGAAACGGGCTGTGGTTCCTTGAATTCCGGAACGGCGTTCCGAAAATATCAAAGGGAGAGTCGACCATGCATCCGCTGCTGCGCCAGAAAGACCGCTTCATCTCGCGCGCCGAGGTCGGGGGCCTGATCGAGCGTCTGGCCGACAACCTGGTCAACATCACCGACGAGACGGGCGAGTTCCTGCTGCGGCTGGAGGATGGCCGCGTGATCGACACCAAGGGCTGGGCCGGGTGGGAATGGACCCATGGCATCGGGCTTTACGGGCTGCTGCAATACTGGCAGCTGACCGGCAGCGACACCGCCATGGGCATCATCCGCGACTGGTTCGAGGCGCGGCTGTCCGAGGGCACGCCCACCAAAAACATCAACACCGTCGCGCCCTTCTTGACGCTGGCGCATCTGTACGAGCGCGACCGCAATCCGATGTGGCTGCCCTATCTGGATGCCTGGGCCGAATGGGTCATGCACGAGATGCCGCGCACCCGCGAGGGGGGCCTGCAGCACATCGTCTACAACAGCGTGAACGACCAGCAGCTGTGGGACGACACGCTGATGATGTCGGTCATGCCGCTGGCCAAGATCGGGCTGGTCCTGGACCGTCCGCAGTATGTGGACGAGGCCAAGTACCAGTTCCTGCTGCACGCGCAGTATCTGGCCGACACGCGATCGGGCCTGTGGTTCCACGGCTGGACCTTCGAGGGCGATCACAACTTCGCCCGCGCGCTCTGGGCGCGGGGCAACAGCTGGATCACCATCGTCATCCCGGAATTCATCGAGCTGCTGAACCTGCCCGAGGGCGACCCGACGCGCCGCCATCTGCTGTCGCTGTTCACCCGGCAGGCCGCCGCGCTGAAGGCCACGCAGGATGACAGCGGGCTGTGGCATACGCTGCTGGACGACAAGGGCAGCTATCTGGAGACCTCGGCCACCGCCGGCTTCGCCTATGGGCTGCTCAAGGGCGTGCGCCGCCGCTATCTGCCCGCCGATTACGCGCCGGTGGCCGAACGCGCCATCCGGGCGGTGATCGACAACATCTCGCCCGCGGGCGAATTGCAGAACGTGTCCTTCGGCACCGCCATGGGCCACGATCTGGACTATTACCGCCGGATTCCGCAGACCTCGATGCCCTATGGGCAGGCGATGGCGATGCTGGCGCTGGCCGAATATCTGCGCGGCTATATCTGACCGCGCCTGTCCTTGGAGGAGGAGACCCTGATGACCCGCATGATCCCGATGATCCCGATGATCCCGATGACCGCGCTGGCCGTGATGCTGACGACCGCCGCGCAGGCCGAGACGCTGCGTTTCGGCTATGCCCAGAACGCCACCCCCACCGTCGAGGCGATGCAGACCTTCGCCGATCTGGTCAGCGAAAAGACCGGCGGCGAGGTGACCGTGCAGTTCTTTCCCGATGGCCAGCTGGGCGGCGAGCGCGAGATGGTCGAGATGGTGCAGGGCGGCGCGCTGGACGTGACCAAGGTCTCGGGCGGGCTTCTGGAAAGCTTCGCGCCGGTCTATGGCGTCTTTCCGATGCCGTACCTGTTCGACGACCAGGACCATTTCTATGCGGTCATGGATGACGGCGCGATCATGGACCCGATCTATCAGTCGACCGCCGATCTGGGGTTCCTGGGGCTGACCTACTACAATTCGGGGGCGCGCAACTTCTATACCTCAAACACGCCCATCGAAAGCGTCGAGGATCTGGCCGGGCTGAAGATCCGCGTGCTGCAAAGCCCCACGGCGATCCGCATGACCGAACTGCTGGGCGCCACCCCCGTCGCGATGGGGCAGGCCGAGGTCTATACCTCGTTGCAGCAGGGCGTGCTGGACGGGGCCGAGAACAACGAGTTCGCCCTGACCATCGCGCGCCATGCCGAGGTCGCCAAGCATTACAGCTATGACGGGCATACCCGCATTCCCGACATCCTGCTGATCGGCACCGCCACCATGGACCGCCTGTCCGAGGAGCACCGCACCGCCGTCACCGAGGCCGCCGCCGAATCCACTGCCTTCCACAAGACCGTGTGGGACGCCGCCGTCGAGGCCGCCGCCACGGAAGCCGCCCAGCAGTTCGACGTGCAGTTCTACGAGCCCGACCTGGCGCCGTTCCGCGAGGCCGTGGCGCCCATGTATGACGAGCTGGACGCGGGCAATGCCGCCGTCGTGGACCAGATCCGCGCCGCCGGGGGGGCCTGATGGACCGGCTGCGGCGCGGGCTGGACCTTGCCTTGGGCAGCCTGTGCTGCGGCCTTCTGCTGGTGCTGGTGGCAGTCCTGGTCTGGCAGGTCTTCAGCCGCTATGCGTTGAACGCGCCCTCGTCCGTGACCGAGGAGATCCTGCGCTACGGGGTCATCTGGATGTCGCTGCTGGGGGCGGCCTATGCCACCGGGCGCGGCGCCCATATGAGCGTCGACATGCTGCGCGACCGGCTGGCCCCGCGCGGGCGGCTGCGGCTGGACGCGTTGGTCGCGGTGGCCTTCGTGGCCTTCGCGGGCATCGTGCTGATCTGGGGCGGGATGAAGGGCGTCAACATCGCCGCCCGCCAGACCAGCGCGGTCATGCGCATCCCGATGAGCTGGGTCTATCTGTCGCTGCCGGTCAGCGGCGGGCTGATGATCGCCTATGCGCTGCTGAACCTGGGCGATCTGATGCGGGGGCGGACCCGGCATCTGGATTCCGAGACGCAAGCCGAGATGATGGGGGAATAGACCATGGCCGGACCCGCCAGCCTGATCCTGATCTCGGTCTTCGCGGTGCTGACCGCGCTTGGCATCCCGCTGGCGCTGTCGATCACGGCGGCGGCCATCGCGGCGGTGCTGCTGGTCCTGCCCTTCGATATGGCGCTGTTCACGGCGGCGCAGAAGATGCTGGCCAGCCTCGACAGCTTCACCCTGCTGGCGGTGCCCTTCTTCATCCTGTCGGGCGTCATCATGAATTCGGGCGGCATCGCCATCCGTCTGGTGGATTTCGCCAAGCTGATCGCGGGGCGCATCCCGGGATCGCTGGCCCAGACCAACATCGCGGGCAACATGCTGTTCGGCGCGATCTCGGGCTCGGCCATCGCGGCCTCCACCTCCATCGGCGGCGTCATGGTGCCCATGCAGAAGCGCGAGGGCTATGACCCGGGCTTCGCGGCCGCCGTCAACATCGCATCCGCGCCCACGGGCATGCTGATCCCGCCCTCGACCGCCTTCATCATCTATTCGCTGGTGGCGGGGGGCGCGTCGATCAGCGCGCTCTTCATGGGCGGGGCGGTGGCGGGCGCGCTGTGGGGGGTCGGCATGATGATCCTGACCGGGATCATCGCGCGGCGGCGCGGCTGGCCGGTGGCCAAGGGCATCAGCGCGCGCGACGCGGTGGGCGTGGTGGGCCGCGCGATCCCCAGCCTGATGCTGATCGTGCTGATCATCGGCGGCATCATGGCGGGCATCGTCACGGCCGTCGAGGCGTCGGGCATCGCCGTCATCTACACCATGCTTCTGGCCTTCGTGATCCACCGCACCGTGCCCTTGCGTGCGCTGCCGGGCTTCCTGATCGAGACGGTGCAGATGACCGGGGCGATCATGCTGCTGCTGGCGGCCTCGGCGGCGCTCAGCTTCGCGATGGCCTTCACGGGGATCCCGGCGGCGGTCACCTCGATCATCCTGGCGATCTCCGAGGATCCGGTGATGGTCATGCTGATCATCAACGTGCTGCTGCTGGTGGTGGGCTGCTTCATGGACATGGGCCCGGCCATCCTGATCTTCACGCCGATCCTGCTGCCCATCGCGCAGAAGGTCGGATACGACCCGGTGCATTTCGGGGTCATCATGATCTTCAACCTGGCCATCGGCACGATCACGCCCCCGGTGGGGACGGGCCTCTTCGTGGGCGCGAACGTGGCCCGCGTGAAGGTCGAGACCGCCGTCCGCGCGCTTGGCCCGTTCTACCTGCTGCTGCTGGCGATCCTGCTGGTCGTGACCTATGTGCCGGCGCTGACCATGTGGCTGCCGCGCCATTTCGGGCTGTGACGCAGCGGGACTGTCCGCAGGCGACGTGAAACATAATCACGTCTCGCGGGTTGGGCGGGTCGAACACGGGATCGGCGGGCACCTGCGCGCCGTCCCCTGCGGCGCCCGGACGGGCGCCCGGAGCCGACCCTGCACAAGGATGCATTTCCATGACAGATCATGACAACCAAGGCACCCGCCCCGCCGCCCGCAGCGATGGCACGCTGACCAACCGCCAAGGCCACGCCGTGTCCGACAACCAGTCGCAGCGCACCGTGGGCAGCCGCGGTCCCGCCACGCTGGAGAACTATCAGTTCCTTGAGAAGATCTCGCATTTCGACCGCGAGCGGATCCCGGAGCGGGTCGTCCATGCGCGCGGCTTCGTCTGCTATGGCGAGTTCGAGGCGACCGGCATGATCGGCGACGAGCCCGCCAGCACCTATACCCGCGCCAAGCTGTTCCAGGAGAAGGGCAAGAAGACGCCCCTGGCGATCCGCTTCTCGACCGTGATCGGCGGGCGGGATTCGTCCGAGACCGCGCGCGATCCGCGCGGCTTCGCGGTCAAGTTCTATACCGAGGACGGCAACTGGGATCTGGTCGGCAACAACCTGGCGGTCTTCTTCATCCGCGACGCGATCAAGTTTCCCGACGTGATCCACTCGCTCAAGCCCGATCCGGTGACCTTCCGCCAGGAACCGAACCGCATCTTCGACTTCATGAGCCAGACGCCCGAGGCGATGCACATGCTGACGCATCTGTTCAGCCCGCGCGGCATCCCGGCCAGCTATCGCCACATGGAGGGGTTCGGCGTGAACACCTACAAGATGGTGAATGCGGCGGGCGATCCGGTGCTGGTCAAGTACCACTTCCACCCGCGCCAGGGCGTGGCCTGCCTGACCGGCGAGGAAGCCGCCAAGGTGCAGGGGCAGGATCTTGGCTCGGCCTCCAAGGACCTGTTCACCGCGATCGAGATGGGCAACTTCCCGCAATGGGACATGTTCGTGCAGGTCATGGACGATCACGACCATCCCGAGCTGGACTGGGATCCGCTGGACGACACCAAGATCTGGCCCGAGGACGATTTTCCGCTGCGCCATGTCGGCACGATGACCCTGAACCGCAACGTGCAGGACTTCTTCAACGAGAACGAGCAGATCGCCATGGGCACGGGCGTGCTGGTGGACGGTCTGGACTTCTCGGACGACAAGATGCTGGTGGGGCGGACGTTCTCCTATTCCGACACGCAGCGCCACCGGGTCGGCACGAACTATCTGCAGCTGCCGGTGAACCAGCCCAAGGGCGCGGCGGTGGCCACGAACCAGTCGGGCGGGCAGATGTCCTTCTATCGCGACTCCGCTCCCGGGCAGAACCCGTCGGTCAACTACGAGCCGTCGATCCATGACGGGTTGCGCGAGGCGCCGCGCCAGCCTTCGACCAGCCCCGAGATCACCGGACGCCTGACCCGCAGCGTCATCGAGCGCCGCAACGACTATGTGCAGGCGCGCGCCCGCTATTGCACCATGATGGACTGGGAGCGCGACGATCTGGTCAAGACCATGGGCGAGCTGCTGGCGCAATGCGAGGCCGATGTGCAGCAGCGCATGGTCTGGCATTTCCTGATGGTCCATGACGATTACGGCACCCGCGTGGGCGCGGCGATCGGCCTGTCCGTCGCGGATGTCCGCGGCATGGCCCCGCTGGACGGTCAGGTGCTGACCGACGAGGACCAGCGCCGGCTGCAGAAGCTGGGCGCCAACGGCGACGCCATCGACGGCGCGCCTTGGGGCCAATGGACCGGCTCGGTCGAGAACCGGCAGGCCAAGGCCGACGAGGTGCTGGCCGGATCGCTGCCCGAGACCCACAAGATCGCCGCGCAGTAAGCCGCAACTGACTGGTGTGACCTTGGCGCCTGTCCCCGGAAGGGGGCAGGCGCCTTGCCATGCGGGAACATCGCCACGGCGGGGCGGTTGACGATGTGCGGCACGACGCCGCGCGGGGGGCAGGCGCATGGGATCATCGAGCAGGGGACTGGCGGCGGGCACCTTGGGCGTCGCGCTTGGCGGCTTCTTCGACGGCATCCTGCTGCACCAGATCCTGCAATGGCACCATCTGCTGAGCCTCGTGCCCGGGATGGACGACCTGCGCGGCCAGGTGCTGTGGGACGGCTATTTCCACGCGGGCATGTATCTGCTGGCGCTGATCGGGCTGGTCGCCATCTGGCGGGGCCGGGCGCGGATCGGGCAGGACACGCGGGCGCGGTTGTGGGCGCCGATCGTGATGGGCTTCGGCGCGTGGCACGTGCTGGACACGATCCTGTCGCATTGGCTGCTGGGGATCCACCGGGTCAAGCTGGATGCGACATATCCGCTGGCTTGGGATCTGGGATGGCTTCTGGCCTTCGGGCTGCTGCCGGTGCTGGCCGGGCTCCGCGTGGCCCGGAGGGGCGGGGGCGGCAGCGGAAGGCTGCCCGCGGGGACATGGGCCGCGCTGGTCCTGCTGACCGGGGGCCTCGGGGCTTGGGGGCTGGTGCCGCCACCGGGGATGCCGCTGACGGCGGTGGTCTTTCGCGCCGGCGTGACCGAGGACCAGATGCAGGCGCGGTTGGCCGAGGCGGGGGCCGAGGTCGTCTGGCAGGACGGCGCGGGCGGCATCGCCATCGTCGCGCTGCCTGGCGGGCAGGGCTGGCGCCTCTATGGTCAGGGCGCGCTGCTGGTCGCCGGATCGGGGCTGCCGGCGGGCTGCTTTTCCTGGACCGAGGCCTAGGCCGGGCCGCCCGTCTCGGCAATGTCCCAGTAGAGGCCGGTCATCGCGATCAGCGCCTGGCGTGACAGGGGCATCAGGACGTGTTCGTCCGGGGCATGCTGGCTGCAGCCCGCATAGGAATGCGGCACCCAGAGGGTCGGCAGGCCCAGCACCTCGGCAAAGCAGTCATTGGGCAGCGAGCCACCCAGGTTCGGCAGCAGATGCGGCGCCTCGCCGGTCGTGCGCTGCAGCGAGGCCGCGGCAAAGCGCACCCAAGGGTGGTCGGGGTCCAGGCGGGTGGCGGGAAAGGATCCGTTCTCGGGCGCGGTGATCGTCACGCCCTGGAAGCCGTGACGGTCCAGATGGCGGCGCAGCGCGGGCAGGATGTCGCCGGGATCGGTGCCCACCACGAAGCGCAGCTGGCAGGTCGCCCGCGCCCATCCGGCGATGGCGTTCAGGGGCGCCTCGGGGATGCCCGCGACCATCGCCAGCACCGCGAAGCTGTTCCAGCCGAAGACACGCTCGGCTAGGGTCTGGTCCTCCTCGCCCCACTCGGCGTCCAGCGGGATGCCGGTATCGGGATCGGGCAGGGCGGCCAGCACCTGGCGGATGCGCGGCGTCAGGCTGTCGGGGCGCCATTCCGGCACCGTGATCCGCCCGCGCCGGTCGGTGATGCACGCCAGCGCATGGGCCAGGATGATCGCCGGATCGGCCAGAAGCCCGCCGAAATTGCCGGAATGGTTGGCGCCCTCGCGCAGGTCCACCCGCAGATCGAAGCTGGCCCCGCCGCGCGATCCGGTGAAGATCGTGGGCCGCGCGGGCGACAGGCGCGGCCCATCCGAGGCGATCAGCACATCCGCCGCCAGCCGGTCGCGATGCGCCTCGCAGAAGGCCCGCAGTCCCGGAGAGCCGATCTCTTCGCCGGTCTCGATCAACACCTTGGCGTTGAAGCCCAAGGCCCCGCGCGCCGCGATCACCGCGCCCATCGCGCGCAGGTTGATCAGGTGCTGCGCCTTGTTGTCGGCGCTGCCGCGACCGTACAGCCGGTCGCCCTTGGCCGTCAGCACGAAGGGCTCAAGGCCTGCCCGCCAGCGATCCTCCTGCGCGCGGACCACGTCGCCATGGCCATAGGTCAGGACGGTGGGCAGGGCGGGATCCTCGATCCGCTCGGCCACCAGCAGGGGACCCGCGCCGGGCACGGGGTTGTCGAGGACCTCGCAGGAAAAGCCCATCGCCTGCAGCATCGGCGTCATCGCCTCGGTCAGGTAGGCGCGCAGATGCGGGGCGCCGCGCGGGTCCTGGCTTTCGGTCGGGCGGGCGACCAGGGCCGCCAGATCGCTGCGGAACCCGCCCGCGTCGGCATAGGCGGCGATGTGGTCCAAGGCGGCGGCGCGGTCGGTCACGGGGCGGTCCTTTCGCGGTGGCGGCGCCAGACCTCGATCATCCAGCCCAGCATGACGGCGTTCAGGATGTGCCACATCGGGTGGGTGCCAAGCGGGAAGACCTCGCAGAGCGGCTGGTCCAGCGTGCGGAAGGTCAGCGAGACGACCAGCACCCCCGCCCCGATCGCCAGCCCCCGCGCGGTGGCGGGATCGCGGTGGCGCAGGATCAGCGCATAAATGGCGATCAGCAGCGGCACCGGCGCATAGCCCGCCGAGGACCCCAGGCCCGGCACCATCGAGAAGACCGGCACCGTCAGCGCCGCATAGGGCAGGAAGGCCAGTGTCGCCAGCCCCGCGACCCAAGGCCGGGCGCCCAGGAAATCGCGCGTCGCGGCAAAGACATAGAGCAGGATGAAGCCCAGGATCGGCAGCACGTCCATCAGCGAGGTCAGGCCGTTTGCATGGGTGTGAAACAGCCAGGAGCCGATGCCGATGACGAACAGCACCCCGGCCAGCGCCCGCCCCATTGCCATGCCCGGCCCGCGCAGGCGGCGGGCCATGATCAGCGCGGCGATGAGGAAGGCGAGGTTGGTCAGCGCGTTGACCGGCTCGGACCAGTAGTCCGGGCCGGTGCGCTCGCAATAGGCGTCGATGGGGGCCAGCCAGTCCATCGCGTCACGGCCCTCCGATCAGGTCGTCAGGCCGCGCCGGGCGTGCCATAGCGCGTGCGCGCCTCGCGGAAGGACATCAGGCGGCCCAGCTTCTCGTCCCACAGGTGCAGGTTGACCGAGCGCAGGCTTTCGCCAAGCGTCAGCCGCTGCGCCTGCGCCAGCTCGGCATGGTCGCGCAGGATCTCGGGCAGGCGATAGAAGGGGATGCGGCTGTAGAGGTGGTGGACGTGATGCACGCCGATATTGGCCGTCAGCCAGCGCAGGGGCTGGGGCAGGATGTAATGCGACGACCCGGCCAGGGCGGCGTGATGCAGCTGCCAGTCGGGGGGCTGGGCCCAATGCGTCTCCTCGAACTGGTGCTGGACGTAAAAGAGCCAGACCCCAAGCGTGCCCGCCACGACCGTGGTCGGCAGGAAGATCAGCAGCACGGGCGCGGGCCCTGCCAGCCAGATCATGATGCCCAGGATCACCGCCAGCGCCAGATTGGTGCCGAGCGCCGAGGCCCAGAAGCGCCATCCCGCCCGCATCAGCCCCAAGGGCAGGCGGTTCTGCAGCAGGAAGAGGTAGCTGGGGCCCAGCACGAACAGCACGAGCGGGTGGCGATAGAGCCGATAGAGGAAGCGCCCCCACCGGCTGCGGCTGCGATATTCCTCGACCGTCAGGGTCATGACGTCGCCGATGCCCCGCTCGTCCAGATTGCCGTGCTGGGCGTGGTGCAGCGAATGGGTGCGCCGCCAGACGTCGTAGGGGGTCAGCGTCAGCACGCCCAGGCCCCGCCCGATCCAGTCCTGGACCTGGCGGCTCTTGAAGAATGAGGCATGCCCGCAATCGTGCTGGATGCAGAAGATCCGCACCAAAAACAGCCCGTTCACCATGGCGATGGCCACGGCCAGCAGCCAGCTGTAGGACAATGTGGCCCAAGCCAGCGCCCAGAGCGCCAAGAAGGGGAGAATCGTCACCACCAGCTCGAACACGCTGCGGAAGGTGGACGGTTCGCGGTATTTTGCCAGGATCTGCACCCATTCCTTGGCCTGGCGGGGCGCGGCCGGTTGGGAGGCAGCCTGGTTCGGATTCGTCATGTTCAGCGCCTTATGCCTTTCCAGAGCCGGAAGACGATGGTTAGCACGGATTGCCCGGTGCCGACTATGGCCCGTTTGATGCAGCAGTGTCGCGGGGTCCATCCTCACGCAGGTGTCATCGCTTCCGGTCCGAAGATCTGACCGATCAGGTCCGCTTTTGTCAACGGAACATCCGGGCGCTTTCGCGGTTCTTGGGAAACTGAACGATCCAGGCAATTTTGCCGCGACACAGTGAGACAGTATCATGGCCACAACAGCCGACGACACGAAGACCAAGACCGCCACCCGCAAGAGCGCCCGCGCCTCGGGTGCCAAATCGACCAAGGCCACCCCCGAGGCCCGCAAGAAGCGGTCCCAATCGGTGGCCAGCAAGTCCAAGGCCAGCAAGACCGCCCAGAAGGCGCAGTCGAACGGCAAGGGCCTGGCGGACCTGTTCGAGCATGCGCTGGCGGACATCTATTACGCCGAGAAGAAGATCTACAAGTCGCTGCCCAAGATGATCAAGGCGGCCGACCATCCCGACCTGATCGCCGCGCTGACCCAGCACCGCGAGGAGACCGCCGACCAGATCGAGAAGCTGGAGCAGATCTTCGCGCTGCTGGACCAGCGCCCCCGGGCCGAGAAATGCGACGCCATCGACGGCATCCTGGAGGAGGGCGACGGCCTTCTGGAGGATTTCGGCGACAGCATGGCGGCGGATGCGGCGATCATCTTCAGCTGCCAGGCGGTCGAGCATTACGAGATCACCCGATACGGCTCGATGGCGGCCTTTGCGGATGCGCTTGGCATGGACGAGGCCAAGGCGCTGCTGGACGAGATCCTGGCCCAGGAAAGCGCCACCGACACCAAGCTGAGCGCGCTGGCCGAGGATTCGGTCAACGATGCCGCCGCCGATTACGACGAGGACAGCGAAGCCGCCTGATCGCGGTTCGCATCGTCCAATCAGGAAGGGGGCCCCGGCAAGGGGCCCCCTTTTCGCATCAGTCCAGGAAGAACTTGAGCATCGCCTGCGTGGCCGAGGGGCCGGTCGCGGTGTGGCTGCCCTGCGGGTTGCCGCCCGACCAGGCGTGGCCCAGCCCCTCGACACGCCAGCTTTCGATGCGCAGTTCGCCTGTCGCATTGCGATAGCGGCCGATCTGGACGTTGCGGCCGTCCAGCTTGGCGTCGGCGGCGCGGCGCTGCAGACCCTCCTGCCGGTGCAGGGCCTGGGACAGGACCGCATCGCCGTTGCGCGGCGAGACCGTCCCGTCGGTCGATCCGTGCAGCACGAAGAGGCGGCACCCCACCCCGGTGCCCCGGTCCGACCCGCCCTGCGACATCGCCTGGAAGGCGCCCGACATGTCGCGGGCCGCGCCGTTGGGCAGGCCCGAATGGCAGGCGACCGCGCCGAAATCATCGGCGAAGACCGCGCCCAGGGTCACGGCCATCGCGCCCCCGGCCGACAGGCCCGCCGCAAAGCGCAGATCGGGCGGCACCGCGAATTCATGCGCGATGGTGCGGGTCAGGTCGGCCAAGAAGGCGGCCTCGCCGCTGTCCGTGCCGCCGTGGCGGGCCTCGAACCAGTTCCAGCAGCGGTTCATGTTGGCCTGCGACGGCTGCTTGGGAGCGATCACGATGACGCGGTGCTGCTCGGCGGCCTCGAGGATGCCGGTGCCGCGCGCGAAGTCGTCGGGATCCTGCGTGCAGCCGTGCAGCAGCAGCAGCAGGCCCGCGGCAGGCTCGCCCGCCAGCGAGGCAGGGACATAGAGGCGCAGGTCGCGGGTCTCGCCCGCCGCCTGATGGCGCCGCCAGGTCCATTCGGCGCCCTCGGGCAGGACGGGGGCGGGGCCCGAGGCGCGGGCGCCCGGCAGGCCGGCACCGAAGCCGCCGGTCAGGCCGCCAGAGAGGCCGCCCGCCAGACCACCGGGCAAGCCGCCCGTGAGCCCGCCGCCGCCCATGCCGGGCAGGCGCAGGTTGCTCAGCAAAGCCTGCATGTCGGGCAGGTCGGGGGCGCTTGCACCCGCACCGGCACCGGGTGCCGCATCGGGCGCCGCGCCGATCCCGCCCGAGCCGAGGCCCGTCTGGATCATCTGTGTCGCCTCGGACAGTTGGCCCGCACGCATCAGGCGGGTGATCTCGGCCATGTTCATCTGGATCGGTTTGGTCATCTTACAGTCCTTTTTTCGGGCGGCAGGCGTCGAGGGCCGACTTGACCCCCGCATCCGCCTGAAGGGTTCCCAGAACCTCGATGGTCCTGATCGTTTGGGTGACGAGGTCGGCGGGAATGTCGCGGGCGAATCGGGCCAGCCCGATCACCCGCAGGTCCAGCATCTGGTTGGCGGCCTTCAGGCCCTGCAACTCGGCCAGGGTGACGTCGCGCAGGCCCATGACGAAGTCGTCGCGGATGATGGTGGGGGCCACCGCCGTGTCGTGGCGGTCCAGCTGTGCGCGGATCGCGGTGCGGATCAGGTCGCTGCGGCTGGCATAGAACCCCTCGCGCACCAGAAGGTCGATCCGTCCCAGATCGACGAAGCCCAGGTTGATGGTGATCTTTTCGGTGTCCGCGCTGCGGGCCGGTGATGGTGATGCCATGTCATGTTCCTCTGTCTACCATCCATATGGATGTCTGACGGAGGGTTTGCGACTTGATCTTTGTCAATTCGGACGGAAATCGTCACAACGCCGCGACGCCCCGCAAGCGGGGGGGAACCAGCGGGTCCGTCAGGCGTCAGGTTCTTGCGCGTGAGGGAAACCGCCGGCGGGACGCCTGAAAAGGACGCTGCGTCCTGTTGTCCTGCTTGGCGTGCAAATCAGTCAATTGAACCGGATTGGTAATTGACAACCGTAGGATAAAGTCCACAACGGATCGGGCCGAGGAGGCGCGTGACATGCTTGTTGGAATGATCGGAACTTCCGTCCTGGTCGGCCTCATCGCAGCGCTGGCGATGGCTTTCAGCGGCGCCGATCTGCTGACCGCGTTCCTGCAGGGCTATGTGGGGGGCGGGGTCGCATCCATGGTCGTGCTGGCCACCGCCCTGTCCCTGCGCGACCGCCTGTCCCGCCGGGCCGAGGAGCGGCGCGACCGGCTAGCAGCCGGTGGCGCGCAGCACAATCCGGAAGGTCCGTACAATCAGTGACAGGTCCATCGACAGGCTGACCTCTTCGCAATAGCGCTGGTCATAGACCGACCGGGCCGCGAAGGTGGTGCCGTTGCGCTCGGACACCTGCCACAAGCCGGTCAGGCCGGGGCGGTGCAGGGCATAGTAGGACCCGGGATACATGGACCGCTGTTCGGTCATCATCGGACGGGGGCCCACCAGGCTCATCTGGCCGAACAGAACGTTCAGCAGCTGCGGCAGCTCGTCCAGCGAGGTCTTGCGCAGGATGCGGCCCACGCGGGTGATGCGGGGATCGTCGCGCAGCTTCTGGTGATGGTCCCATTCGATCCGGGCTGCGGGGTTCGCTTGCAGATGGGCGGTCAGCAGGGCATCGGCCCCGGGCCTCATCGTGCGGAACTTGTACATGCGGAAGGGCGTCCAGGCCCGGCCAAGTCGTTCCTGGACATAGAACGGCGAGCGCCCGTCCAGCATCACCGCCAGGGCCACCACCACCAGGAAGGGCAGCAGGATCGGCAGGGCGATCAGAATGAGGAAGGTGTCCAGAAGGCGCTTGCCTCCCTGGACGTAAAGTCCTTGCGTATCAAGCGACAGATCGAGCGCCGGATCCGAGGTCAGGCCGTTTCCAGCCTCGTTGTGGTGAGCCATGTGACAACTCCGGCCTGGGAACCAGTAAAAAAGACCACGTTTTCAAGATGAAGACCGACCGTGTCTCATTCATCGGCAACGGGTTCTGTCTACCGGTGCAGTTCAGGTATTGATAGTTGTCTAAAAAGAGAAGTTTGGTTTAAAAATAGGAATATCCGAGCCTGCCGCGCAGGCGGCCGGTGCGGGGAAAACCGGGGCGGTCGATCCGGTCATTCCTGCAGTGATCCTGCCCCGCATGGGTCCGGGGAGGGGGCCTGTCGCATCAGATCAGCTCGACCTCCCCTGACAGAAGGCCCGAATCGATGCCGCCCAGGTTGAGTAACCCGCCATCCCGAAGATCGCGGTCAAGACAGAGACGGTCGCCCAGGTGCAGAACGTCCGGCTCCCACGGGGTATCGGTCCTGGCCGTCCCCCGCAGGATCTCGATTCTGGTCGTTCCGCGAATCCTGAGCATTTTTGTCTCTGCACTAAGCTGTCCCGGATATGTGCTAACCCAGAATTGTCCGGCAGAGAGGCCCGATCTTCGTCCGGAGGCGCCGAGCGGCGGGAAGTTGCAAATGTACAGCTTTGTTCAGCAGATTTTTGCCTAAGAAAAACATGCATATGCATCATGTTGCTTCCTGAAGTTGCAGCCGGTGCGGTCGCGTGCTGCCAGCGGCTGAGCCGCGGCCCCCTCGGGCAGCCGTCCGCTTGGGCAGGCGGACGGTACGGCACGGACCTTGGGCGCAGACCCGCGCAGATCGTCGTAGCCTCGCGCAAGGGTTTGAGTTACCGTCCCGTTCAGTCGTTTCCAGTAAGGTTGTCCTGCATGCCCCACCGCCCGCGTGTCCTGATCATCGCCGAGGCGGCCAATCCGGAATGGGTGTCGGTTCCCCTGGTCGGCTGGTCCCTGGCCCAAGCGATGCGCCGCCGTGCCCATGTCCATGTCGTGACGCAGACCCGCAACCGCGACGCCTTCGTCCGCGCCGGGCTGGTCGAGGGGCAGGATTTCACCGCCATCGACAGCGAGGCCGTGGCGGCGCCCATGTACCGGCTGGCCAACCTGCTGCGCATGGGCAGCGGCAAGGGCTGGACCATGGTCACCGCCATCGCCTCGCTCAGCTATCCCTATTTCGAGCGGCTGGTCTGGAAGAAGTTCGGCGCCCGCATCCAGGCCGGGGAATTCGACGTGGTGCATCGAATCACGCCGCTGTCGCCGACCATCGCCTCGTCTCTGGCGCCCAAGGTGGCGGCGGCCAAGGTGCCCTTCGTGCTGGGCCCCCTGAACGGCGGCGTGCCCTGGCCCAAGGGTTTCGACAGCGAACGGCGGCGCGAGCGCGAATGGCTGTCCTATGTGCGCGGCGCCTACAAGGCGAACCCGGCGCATCGCAAGATGCTGCGGTCCTCGGCGCTGATCATCGCCGGATCGCGCCACACCGCCGGAGAGATCCCGGCCGCCCATCAGCACAAGACCGTCTGGCTGCCCGAGAATGCCATCGACCCCGCCCGCTTCAACCTGACCGCCCCGCAGGACCTGACCGGCCCGCTGCGCGCCTGCTTCCTGGGCCGCCTGGTGCCCTACAAGGGCCCCGACATGCTGCTGGAGGCCGCGGCGCCCCTGATGCGCGAGGGCAAGCTGGTCCTGGACATGATCGGCGACGGGCCGATGGCGGACGATCTGCGCGCGCAGGCCGAGCGGCTGCAGATTTCCCATGCCGTCACCTTCCACGGGCATCTGCCCCATGACCAGGTCCAGCCGGTGCTGGCGCGGGCGAACCTGATGACCTTCCCCTCGATCCGCGAATTCGGCGGCGGCGTCGTGCTGGAGGCGATGGCCCTGGGCGTCGTCCCGATGGTCGTCGACTATGCGGGCCCGGGCGAGCTGGTGACCGGAGAGACGGGCTATCTGATCCCGGTGGGTCCGCGCCCGCGCATCGTCGCGGCCTTCCGCGCGGCGCTGGAGGCGCTGGCCGCCGACCCCTCGGGCCTGCCCGTCAAGGCGCAGGCGGCGCGGCGCACGGCGCTGGCCGACTTCACCTGGGACGCCAAGGCGGCCCGGATCCTGGCCTTCTATGCCGCGATCCCCGACCTGCAGGCCGCCTGATCCCGCAGGATCCGCCCGTTCAAGGGGGCTTGTTTGCCTTGACACCCTGATGGCATGCTGGCACGCCGGACGATGATGTAAACCAGATCGTTCTTGGTTTCCACAACTGCGGGTAGGCATAGCCAGATGACACAGACACGTCCTGCCCCCAGGACCCCGCGGGACGACATCACCGATCTGGGCCCCGCCACCGACAGCCAGCTGGGCTTCCTGCTGCCGACCCTGTCGGGCCATGCATGGGCGCATGTCGAGCAGATCCTGGTCGATGCGCCGTCAGACCTGCTGGACCCCCGGCGCCTGGAAGAGGCCTGGACCACCCTCGCCACCCGCCACGAGTCGCTGCGCACGGTGCTGCGCGCGGACGGCTCGGGCGAGATGCGGCTGATGGTGCTGGACCGCCCTGCGGTTGATCTGCGCCATCACGATCTGTCGGGCGGCGATCTGGGCGCGCAGGGCTGCGCGATGGACGCGCTGCTGCGCGCCGACCGCGAGGCCGGGGCCGATCCGGCGCAGGTCCCCTCGTGGCGCGTGACGCGGATCGAGCTGGGCGGCGGGCAGGCGCGGCTGATCTGGACCATCCACCACGCGCTGATCGACGGCACCGGGATCGAGGTCGTGCTGACGCAGCTGTGGCTGCTGCTGGGCGGCCAGCCCGTCGCCTCCACCCCGCCCGCGCCGGATTTCTCGACCGCCGTGGCGGGACGGGTGCTGGACCGCGCCGCGGCGCAGGCGGTCTTCGCGCCGATGCTGTCCGATGACGAGCTGGCCTCGCCCCTGCCCGCGCGCGCAGCCAACGGACAGGGGCGCATGGTCCAGCTGTCCCATGCGCTGCCCGGGGCCGCCGCGCAGGATCTGCGCGCGGCGGTGGGGGCTGCCGGGGCGACGGTGCTGAACGCGGTGCAGGCAGCTTGGGCATTGGTGCTGGCGCGCTGGACCGGGCGGTCGGGCGCGGCCTTCGGGCTGGTCGAATCCGGGCGCGCGGGCCCCGACATGGCCGAGGTCGTGGGCTGCCTGATCTCGACCCTGCCGATGCAGGTGCGGCTGGACGACGTGCCCGACATCGCCACCCTGCTGACCCGCATGCGCGAGACGACCCTGCGCCTGCGCCCCCATGCCGGGGCCAGCCAGACCCAGATCCGCCGCCTGGCCGGGCGCAGCGGGGCGGAATCCCTGTTCGACACCATCGTGATGTACCAGCGCGGCACGCTTGGCGCCCGGCTGGCCGACCGGGGCTGCGGCTGGACGAATGTCCGCCTGCTGGAGGAGGGGACGGCGCTGGTCACCGTCTCGGTCCATGACGAGGCGCGGGGTCAGGCCCGCACGGCCTCGACCGGGGATGCGGGGCGCGGGCTGCGGCTGGACATCGAATACGATCCCACCCGCCTGCCTGGCGACATGGGCGCACGCCTGCTGGACCATCTGGCCCGGCTGCTGGAGGCGATGGGCCGGGTCGATCCCGCCACGCCGCTGTCCGACCTGGACATGCTGGGCCCCGACGAGACCGCGCGGCTATTGGCCCTGGGCACCCCCGATCAGGGCCCGAGCGATGCCGCGCCCTGCCTGGCCACCCGCTTCGAGGCGGTGGCCGCCGCGCGCGGCGATCATCCGGCGGTGATCGAGGCCGCGACGGGGCAGGCGACCTCCTTTACCGCGCTGGACCGCAGCGCCAATGCCTTGGCGCATCAACTGACGCGGGCCGGGATCGCCGAGGGGCAGGTCGTGGGCGTGGCCCTGCCGCGCGGCGCGGGCCAGATCGCGGCCATGCTGGCGGTGCTGAAATCCGGCGCGGGCTTCCTGATGATGGACGAGGCGCAGGCCACCGACTATCTGGCCGGGCTGGTCCGCAGCACGGGCATGCGGGTGCTGATCGCCCCCGCAGGCTCCGCGCTGGCTGCCAGCCTGCCCGGGGACGGGCCGCTGCATGTGGTGCCGACCGCCGATCTGGCCGACGCCGCGCCCCCGCGCCCGGCACCCCGGGCCGACCGGATGGCCTATGTCATCCACACCTCGGGCTCGACCGGCACGCCCAAGGCGGTGGTCGGGCTGACCGGCGCGCTGGCCGCCCATGCCGAGGCCGTCATTGCCCGCTATGGCCTGCAGCCGCAGGACCGGGTGCTGCAGTTCGCGGCGCCCAGCTTTGACGTGATGCTGGAAGAGGTCTGGCCGACGCTGCTGGCCGGCGCCACCGTCGTCGCCCGCGACGACCGGCCCACCGATTCGATCGACGGGCTGTGGCAGCTGGTGGCGCAGCACCGCGTCAGCGTGCTGAACCTGCCTGCCAGCTACTGGCGCCACCTGGTCGCGGAACTGCACGAGGCCGCGCCCGCCGGGCCCGCCCGGCTGCCCGACAGCCTGCGCCTGCTGGTCACCGGCAGCGAGCGGATCGCGCCGGCCTCCTATCGGCACTGGCGGGCGCTGGCCCCGGACATCGCGTTCTTTAACGCCTATGGCCCGACCGAGGCCACGATCACCTGCGCCGCCTGGCAGGGGGGCGATCTGCCCGAGGGGGCGGAACTGCCCATCGGGCGGCCCCTGGACCACGCGCGCCTGCTGCTGCGCGCGCCCGACGGCACGCTGACCCCCAAGGGCGGCGAGGGAGAGCTGTGGATCGGCGGCGCCGCCGTCACCGGCGGCTATCTGGGCGATCCCGACCGCACGACGGCGGTCTTCGCGCCCGATCCCTGGACCCGCGACGGGCGGCTCTATCGCAGCGGCGACCGCGCCGCCTGGTCGGCCGAGGGGCAGCTGATGTTCCTGGGGCGCGGCGACCGTCAGGTGAAGCTGCGTGGCCACCGGATCGAGCTGGGCCAGATCGAAACCGTGCTGGCTCATCAGCCCGGCATCGTCGAAAGCCATGTCGATCTGGACGCGGGCCCGCCCGCCCGGCTGCTGGCCTGGGTCGTGGCAGAGCCCGGCACGGATCTGGGCGCAGTGACGGCGGGCATGGGATCGCGCCTGCCCGCCTACATGCTTCCCCGCCTGATCGCGGTCCCGGATCTGCCGGTGACTGCCAGCGGCAAGATCGACCGCCGCGCGCTGCCCCGCCCCGATCCCGCGCGGTTGGGCGCCGTGCCCGACGCGGCGGGGGATGCCCCCGCGGACGTGCTGGCCCGCACCATCGCCGCCTGCATGGCCGAGCTGCTGGACCATGCTCAGGTCTCGATCGACGACGATTTCTATGACCTGGGCGGGGATTCCCTGCTGGCCCTGCGCCTGTCGGGCATGGTCGCGGCGCGCAGCGGCCTGCGGCTGCAGACCACCGACCTGATGCGCAACGCGACGCCGCGCGAGCTGGCCCGGTTGTCGCAGGGCGATCCGGCGCGGCCCGACAGCCTGGTGGTCATCCAGGCGGATGGCCCGCATATCCCGGTGATCGCCGTCCATGTGCTGGGCCGCAACCAGGACCTGTTCCGGCCGCTGTCCGCGGCGCTCGGGCCCGACTACCCGGTCTGGGGCCTGACCGTGGGCGTGCCCGGGGACCTGTCCCAGATCGACGTGCGCGCCACCGCGCGTGTCTATTTCGACGAGCTGCAGCAACATGCCCCCGGCCAGCCGGTCTGCCTGATCGCGGTGTCGATGGCGTCCTATTTCGCCTTCGAATTGGCGCGGCTGCTGACCGAGGCCGGGCGGCAGGTGCCGGTGCTGGCCATCCTGGACGCCACGGGGCCGGGCGGGCGCCCCTCGGTCCAAGGCTTTGGCAAGCTGCGCGCGCATCTGGGGCAGTTGCGCCGCCTTGGCTGGGGCCATGTCGAGACGCTGCTTGAACAGGTCCGCGAGCGCCGCATCCAGGCCCGCGACCAGGCCCAGATCGACGCGCATCCCGACGCCGCGGCGACCGAGGTGGTGAACATGGAACAGGTGATCCAGGCCAATGTGCTGGCGGTCGCGGCCTATGATCCCGTGCCCATCGACGCGCCGATCGCGGTCTTCCGCGCCGATCACAGCTTCTGGGACGCCCCCGAGGCGCGGCGGACGGGCCTGGGCTGGGCGCCGGTCGCGCGCGGCGGCTGGTCGCTGCACGACCTGCCCGGCACGCATCTGTCGATCCTCGAGCCGGGCAATGTCGACGCGCTGGCGGGCCATCTGCGCCGGATGATCGCCGCCGCCGAGAAGGCGGCCGAGGACGCGGGGCACAGCGAATCCGTCCGGGGCACGGGTCCCGGACCAGGGAGGAACGGATAATGCAATTTCAGGTGGGCCAGGGGCGCGTGGCGCTGACCGTGCCCGATTCCGAAAGCCTTCTGGCGATCATCGGGCGGCGGCTGGAGGAGGGGCGGGGCTTTGCCTTGGCCACTATGAATGTCGACCATCTGGAGAAGCTGCGCTCGGACGACCGCTTCCGGACGGCCTATGCCGCCCATGACCTGATCGTGGCGGATGGCAACCCGATCGTCTGGCTGGCGAAGCTGGGCGGCGAGCCGGTGTCGCTGGTGCCCGGCTCGGATCTGGTCGAGGCGCTGTGTGCGGTCGCGGCGGGCAAGGGCCGGTCGGTGGCGATCATCGCGGGCACCGAGGAGTCGGGCCGGATCGCGGCGGACCGGCTGATGGCGAAGATCCCCGGCCTGCGCGTCGCGATGATCTCGGCGCCGGGCTTTCCCTTCGATCCCGAGGGCCCCGAGGCCGACGCGCTGCTGGACCGGTTGACCGACAGCGGCGCAGGCCTGTGCCTGCTGGCCGTGGGCGCCCCGCGGCAAGAGATCCTAGCGGCGCGCGGGCGCGGGCGTTGCCCGAACGTGGGCTTCGCCTCGGTGGGCGCGGGGATCGACTTCATCGCGGGCCGGCAGAAGCGGGCGCCGGGCCTGGTGCGGGCGGCGCGGATGGAATGGCTGTGGCGCGCCTCGCTCAGCCCGATGCGGCTTGGGCCGCGCTATCTGCGCGGGGCGCTGATCCTGCCGGGCCATGCGCTGCGCGCGCTGGCGCATCGGCGGCGCCGCTAGGCGCCGCCGCCGGTCCTCAGACCAAGAGCGCCGCCGCCAGGATCAGGCCCAGGATGGCAAAGCCCAGATCGTGCCAGGGGTCCCAGACATTGTGGCGCCGGGCCAGGCGGACCAGCATCGGATAGGCCAGGATCGCGGCCATCGCCTGTCCGGCCAGCGCGCCCGGGATGCCCGCCTGCCAGGCGCCAAGCGTGAACAGCGACAGGAACAGCGTCGCGCGCACCAGCGTCACCCAGAAGAAGTTGCGCGAATCCCCGGCGGCCAGTGCCGCCTGGTCGTAGCTGAGCCCGATCAGCGCCGGGATGCCCGCCAGCGCGATCAGCGTGACCAGTTCCCCGGCCGCCGTGTAGCGGTCGTCATACATCAGCCCGACCAGCCCCTCGCCGAAAGTCGCCAGCAGGGCCAGCAGCAGCATGAAGCTGCCGGTCATGCCGATCCGCATCAGCCGCACGCGACGCATGTGGTGGGGCGTGGGATCCTCGGCGGTGGACCGATAGATGGGGATCATCACGCGCGAGATCAGCGCGATCCCCAGCATCATCGGAAAGCTGGCGAGGAAGAAGGCGATGTTGTAGATGCCCAGGTCGGTCAGGCTTAAGAGCCGCGCCAGCACCGCCTTGTCGCCCTGCGAGATGACGAAGCCCACCACGGTCGCGGGCAGGATCCACTTGCCGAAGCTGATCAGCTCGGCCGCGCAGTCGCGGTCCCACTGGAAGCGATTGGTGGGGCCCGGCATCAGCCATTGCACCATGGCCACCTTGATCAGCGCGCCGGTCACAAGGCCGATGATCAGCGCCCAGGCCGAACCCAGGATCGCGGCCAGGATGATGGTGAGGATGGTGGTCACCGCCGACGAGGCCAGCTCGACCATGGTCAGGCGGCCCATGCGCAGGTGGCGGTTCGCGGTCTCCTCCTTGGTGGGCAGAAGGCCGAAGATGATGGTCGTGGTCGCCGCCACCGGCAGGAACCAGGCCAGCTCGGGCACGTCGTAGAAGCGCGCGGCGGGCACCGCCAAGATGCAGCAGCCCAACCACAGGATCACGCCCCGGATGGCCTGCATCGTGTAGGCGGTGTTCAGGAAGGTCTGGTCGTCGCCGCGCTTGCTTTGCAGGATCGCGGGCGTGATGCCCACGTCCGAGAAGTTGTTCAGGCCCTGGATGATCACCATGATCAGCGTCATCAGGCCGAAGGTCTCGGGGAACAGCAGGCGCGTCAGGATCAGGTTGGACGCCAGCCGGATGGCCTGCATCCCCCCGAAGCCCAGGATCGTCAGCGCCGAGCCGCGCACCGCGCGCTGCACCAGGCTTTCCCCGCTGAAGAGCAGCCCGATCCGGGCCCGGCGCAGGTTCACCGGGCGCCGTCCTGCAGGATCTGCCAGATACGCTCCGCGGTCTGGTCATAGGCCGCGGCGAATGTCGGGTCGATCGTGTCGGGGAACTGCATCCCGGCCGGGGGCGGCGCGCCATAGATCGAGGCATAGGTGATCATCGCGGCCAGCAGGTAGATCGTCTCGGTCCCGTGGGGCGAGAGGTCGGAATAGAGCACCTCGGCCGGGATCTGCACCAGGGGCTCTTCGGACAGGACCTGCGCCATGACGCGGCCCACGGGGATCAGCGCGACCCCGGCATCGGGGCGCAGCGCCGCCAGGCGGGCGACGTAATCGTCGTACCACCGGGCATAGGTGCCGCTGGCATGGGCATAGTACTGCGCCATCTCGGGGGCGGTCGGGGGGAACTCCCGCGCGAAGGGGTGCAGGTCGGCCCAGCCCTCATAGATCAGGAACTGCGGCGCCTCGGCATTCTCCATGACCCAGTCCAGCACGTTCATGGTCGCGCCGAGCGGCGTCGCCCGATCGGGATTGTCGCCGTTGTAGGGCTGGTCGGCCCGGTCGTACTGGATGAAGTTCTCGGGGTTGAAGATGATCGTGTCGAAGCCCGCCGCGCCGAAGGGCTGGCGATAGGAATTCCACACCTTCTCGACCTCGGCGAATTCCCAGTTGGTGTGGGGCGGCAGTTCGGTCGCGAAGTTGCGCGGAAAGCCCCACCGGCCATCGGCCCCGAACTCGCGCCCGTCCTGCCGGGCCATCAGTGCCATCCAGTGCGGCACCGTCGTCTCGTCGCTGTCGGTCAGGTGGTGGACCAGGCTGTTGCCGAAGAAATAGATCCGCGCCTCGTCGCGCGCGGCGGCGGGGGGGATCTCGGCCAGGGCGGGGGCCCCCAGGGTGATCCACAGGGCGGCGGCGGCGGTGGCAAGGCGGGCAGGCGGGCAGGTCATTCAGGGTCTCCGGTTCGGGGATCGGCAAGGGCGGGGGCGGGCGCCATGGCGGGGGCCAGGATGCGCGGGCGCCGGGAGGGTTTCAGCAGCAGCGCGTCCTTGACGCGCCGGCGCAGCGAGCGGGGCGGCAGCATCTCGGCGTCGCAGAGGAAGATCGCGCCGTGCAGGTCGGGGCTGTCGTCCAGCGCCAGGGTCGCGCCCCAGGCCGCCACCGTCTCGGGCGGGATGCCCGAGGGGCGGCCGGTGCGCGTGGCCATGATGCCGGGGATCCATTCGGTGACGGTGATATGGGGCATGCGGCGGGCCAGCTCGACCGTCAGGGCCTGGGAAAAGACCCGCGCCCCCGCCTTGGACACCGTATAGCCCAGGCTGCCCGGCAGGGGATTGCCGCCCGCGAAGCTGGAGACGTTGATGATCCGGCCCCGCCCGCGATCCAGCATGCCGGGCATGAAGGCCGCCGTGACATTGATCGGGCCGCAGGTGTTGACCATCACGTGGTCCACGACCTCTTCCGCGACGGCGCCCAGGAAATCCTGGCGGCGATAGATCGCGGCGTTGTTGACCACGATCGAGACCGGGCCGACCTGTGCCTCGACCTGCGCGGCCAGCTCGCGCATCGGGCCGGGCTGGCTGACATCGCCGCGCAGCGCCGTGAACTGGCCGGGCACGCACAGATCGCCGGTCTGGGCCAGATGGCAGGGGTCGCGTCCGATGCCCGCGACATGGATGCCCCGCCGGGTCAGCTCGACCGACAGCGCGCGGCCCAGGCCCAGGCCCGCGCCGGTGATCACCGCCACCTGCCGTCCGCCGGCGGCGAGGCAGGTCCCGGTCGCGCGGTGCCGCAGCACGGGGCTGGCCGTCATGTCGGCGCGCATCACGTCTGCTCCTTCAGGCGGCGGGTCATGGCCTCGGCCACGCGCAGGGCGTTGGCCACGATGGTCAGCCCCGGATTGACCCCGGTGGAACTGGGCATGAAGCTGCCATCCACCGCATAGAGGTTGTCCAGGTCATGCGCCCGGCAGTCGCGGTCCAGCACGCCCCGCTTGGGGTCGTCGGAAAAGCGCAGCGTGCCGCAGGGATGGGCGATGTTGAGTTCGGGCGTGTGGTTCAGCCACATGGACCGCACTCCTTTCAGCCTGGCCTTGAGCAGCCGCCGGAAGCGCTTGCGCCGCGCCATCAGCTCGTCCGACATCGTGTAGTCGTAAAGCAGCATCTCGGGTCGGTCCGGGTCGAAGCGGACGCGGTTGGCGTCGTCGGCCAGATCCTCAAGGATGCCGGCGAAGACGCGCGCCTCGCCCAGCATGCGCGCGGCGATCAGCGCGGGGATGCGCATGAACTCGCGTCCCATCCCCAAGCTGCCCAGCATCGAGGCGTCGTAGCGCTCGTGCAGGACATAGAGGATGTTGCCGTAATCGGCGGGCAGGCCGAGCGACTGGAACAGCCCCATGCGGTCGCCCTTGTGGGCATAGAAGTCGCGCAGCGAGAAGGTCTTGAGCGGCCCGGGCGAGGGCGGCGGGGCGTCGCGCGGCGGCCAGATGGCGATGCGTTCGTTGATGTGGAACATCAGTCCCCGGCCCACCAGCCCGCTGGAATCCGCGCCGCCCTGCGGCCAGGCGTCGGTGCCCGAGGCCATCAGGAGGCGCGGCGAGGCCAAGGCGCCGGCCGCCAGCACCACCGCCCGGCCCTGCAACTCCAGTTCGGCGCCGTCGCGCAGGACGCGCAGGCCGGTCACGGTGCGTCCCTGCCCGGTCAGGGCCAGCGCCCGGGCGCCGTGCAGCACCTCGGCCCGGCCGGTGGCCAGCGCGGGCAGCACGCCCGCCGAGCGGCCGTCCATCTTGCAGTCGCGTGGGCATTTGCGCCCGATGCATTCCATGCAGCCCTCGACCTGCCGGATGCCCAGCTGCGCGCGATAGGGGTGCAGCCCGACGCCTTCCAGCGCCTTTCCCAAGGCCGCGTCGCGCGGCGACAGCGGGCGGGGTGTGGCCAGCCCCGTCACCGGATCGCCCAAGGGATCCTGACCGCCATTGATGCACATCAGCTGCCGCGCCCGGTCGTACCAGGGCTGGAACTCGTCATGACCCACCGGCCAGCCGCCGGTCGGATGGGGCATCTCGGGCGTCGTCTCGAAATCGTGCCGCTCGGGCTGTTCCAGCGCTGCCGCGTAGAAGGCCGAGGTGCCGCCGATGCCCACGCCCTGCGAGCCGTAGGCGGTCGTCGTCTCGCCGTTCACGGTGGATTCGACCGGCAGCGGCCAGCTGCCATACATCAGGCGGGCGAAGGGATCCTCGTGCTCGGTCTCCTGACCGTTCTCGGCCTGGCGGGGCGTGGCGGGGCCCTGCTCGACAAACAGGACCGACAGCCCGGCCTCGGCCAGGGCGCGACCGCAGAGGCCCCCGCCCAGGCCCGCGCCGACGATGATCACATCCCAAGTCTTGTCCGCGACATCCTTCATCAGGAGCGGTTCCGCAAGGTCAGCAAGGGGTCGAAGAGATGCCGCATCTGCAGGGCCCCCTGGTTGGTGAGGTGGTTGTTATCAAAGTAAACAGTTCGACCGTTCCGCAGAACGCTGCAGGTGTTCGCGTCGCAGTGCAAGGGCCAGGGGTCGATCAACTCGATCCTGGACGGTCCTGCGACAAATGGCGCAAGCCCCGCAGCCTCTCGGGACAAAGCATCAAGCAGCGCGACCTGAAAACGATCCTGCGGGACGGCTTCGTTGCGGGCCAACGCGCGCGCCACCGGAAGGGATCCATAATTGGGAATTTCCGGGGCCTGGCGCAGCACATGGACGCGGCTGCCCATCGCGGTCAGCGCCCGCAGCGTGGCGTCGACGGCGGTGGGCCAGGCCGGGACGACCTCGATCCGGTTGTGGGCATCCGCGCCGACGCCCGAGCCGGTCGCGTAATAGCTCCACCGGCCGACCAGCAGCACGTCGGGGAAGGGGTTGTCGCGCAGCGCGGCCTCAATCCGGGCATTCGCATGGGTGCAGGCGATGTCCTGCACGCGGGTCGCGGCGGATTCGCGTTTCTCGACCCCGAACATCGGCGGGCAGCCCGCGCGCCAGATCAGCAGGCCCGGGGTCCCGGCCTCGTGCGCAGCGCGGTCCAGCCCCTCCTTGATGGCGCGCAGGTGGCTGTCGCCCCAGGCCAGCATCTGCGGCGGGCCCTCGGGGCCGATGGGGCAGGTCTGGATCCCGGCGAAGTGCCCCGTTTGCGGCGTGAAGCAGCGCGACCAGTCCTGGATGAAGTCCTGCGCGGCATCGGCATGGGTCAGCACCGTGGGCGACCAGCGTTCGGGCAGGCCGTCGCGCGTGTAGGACCAGCCCCCCAGGCTCAGCAGCAGGAGGGATGACAGCGCCACCCCCGCGATCATGCGCCGCGAGGGCAGCCGCGTGGCATTGCGGGTGGGCTGTTCGACCCACCGCCAGGTCGCATAGGCCAGCAGGACCGACAGCCCGATCAGGCCGATATTGCCCAGCAGCCCCCGCCCGGGGCCAAGCGCGAAATCCGACAGGCTGCGGATCGGCCAGTGCCACAGGTAGAGAGAATACGAGATCAGCCCCAGCCCCCGCATCGGCCCCCAGGCAAGCAGCCGGTTGACCGGGTTGGCGGCCTGCCCGTGGCGGATCAGCAGCAGCGTGCCCAGGACCGGGATCAGCGCCCAGGCCCCCGGAAAGCCCGCGCCGGGCCGGATCACCATCATCCCCGCCACGACCAGCGCCAGCCCCGCCGCCGAGCCCATCCAGCCCCGGCGCGGCCCCGGACGATCCTGCGCCCAGATGGCCAGCAGGACGCCGGACAGCAGCTCCCATGCACGAAAGGGGAACAGGAAGAAGGCCGCCGTCTGGTCGCGCGCGGTCAGGCCCACCGACAGGGCCAGCGACAGCGCCGCGCCCCCGCCCAGCAGCACCAGCGCCAGCCGGGGCCGGCGGATGCAGATCAGCAGGACCAGCGGCAGGACGATGTAGAACTGCTCCTCCAGCGACAGCGACCACATGTGCAGCAGCGGCTTTTCGGCCGAGCTGCTGTCGAAATAGCCCGCCTGCCGCCAGAACTGGATATTGGCGATGAACAGCGAGGCGGCGATCAGCGACTTGCCCAGCTCGCGCAGGTCGTGGGGCAGAAGGATCAGGTAGCCGGCCGCGAAGACCGCCAGCGCCACGACCGACCAGGCCGGCGCCAGCCTGCGGAAGCGGCGCAGGAAGAAGCGGACCGGGTCGATCCGCCCCGTGGCGGTGAACTCGCGCCACAGGATCGCCCCGATCAGGTATCCCGACAGCACGAAGAACACGTCGACGCCGGTGAAGCCCCCGGGCAGGCCCGGCAGGTCGAAGTGATACAGCACCACGCCCCCCACGGCGACGGCGCGCAGGCCGTCGATCTCGGGGCGATAGCCTGCATGGCGGTCGGCCAGCGGGCCGCTCATCTCAGGATGGTCCGCAGGGGCGCCTCGCCCCGGGAGACGGGGACCAGCCGCGCATCCTCGGCCGCGGGCGCGGTGGCGCCGCGTGCGGCCAGCCCCGCCAGCGCGCCGGCGGTCAGCCAGCTCAGCGGCGTGATGGTGGCGTTGGGGATCAGGTCGACCAGGTTGGCCGCCATGATCAGCGTCAGGCCCGCCGTCCAGCGGTCGATCCCGTCCCGCCGCGCCGCCATCCACAGCCGGATCACAGATCCGCACAGAAGCCCGAAGGCGCCCACATAGCCCATGACCCCGCTCATGGTCATGACCACGATCCAATAGCCGTCGCTGACGCTGGTGTAGTCGCCCGAATTGGGATCCACCTCCAGGTTGCGGCCCCATCCGCCCCAGCCCGCCAGCGGCTTGAGGCTGGCGCGGTCCAGCAGCACCTGCTCGTTGTTGAAGCGGAAGATCAGCGAGCGGCCGCGTTCGGCGTCCAGCGCCAGGGCGGTGTCGGCGAAGAAGCTGACCGGGAACAGCCCCAGCCACAGCAGCAGCGGATACATCAGCGCCGCCAGCGCCAGCGCCGCCGCCGCCCGCACGTGCCAGATGGGGGGCATGAACAGGATCAGCGGCACCATCGTCAGCGCATAGAGCATCGAGGCGACGCTCTTGCACAGGAACAGCACCAGCAGCAGATAGAGCAGCACCGCCCAGTGCCGCGTCCGCGACGTCCCCTGGGCGTCGCGCAGCGCGACCGCCGCGCTCAGGATGCCCATGACGGCGAACAGCGCCACCCACAGCCCGTGTTCCAGGAAGACCATCGGGCGATAGCCGCCGTAGCGGATCGACTGGCTGAAATCATGGGCGAAGAAGCCATAGATCCACACGTTCAGCTGCGGGCTGAGGCGGATCTCCAGCAGCATGGGCAGCGAATAGGCCAGCCCCGCCAGGGTCAGCGCGGTCATCCAGGCCCGGATCCCCGCGATCGAGGACAGGATCATGTAGCCCAGCAGGAAGGGCAGCAGCTCCAGCATGACGGCCAGGGTGCCGTTGATGAAGTCGAAGGCCGTCAGGCCGGGGCGGTAGGACACGCCCTCGATCAGCGGCTCGGGATTGGTGATGACGGTGAAGAGGGGCGTCGCCAGCATCAGGCCCGCCAGGAAGACGACCCAGCCCTCGGGGCGCCGCCAGGGCAGGGGGGACTGCTGGCGCAGCATCAGCGCGCCCACGGTCGCGGCGAGCGCCGCGATCGAGTACTTGTTCATCTGGGGCAGAAGCGGGATGTTGATGGCGACAATCGCCGGCGGCAGCAGCAGATAGCCTGCCAGGACGGTCCAGATCACGGCCTTCGTCTGGTCCAGCCGCGAGAACAGGACGGCCGCAACAACCGGCCACGCGGCCAGCATCATCAGCGCCAACGGATTACCCAAGACCACCCCCTCAACAATGGGTCATCGCCTATGCGAAAAGGGACCCTATTTCCATACACTTTCGTTTAAATTAACATGCATCCGTCTGGCGGGTTTGGTAAAGCTTTCGTCGCAGGTTCACATGGTATGTCCTGATCGGCCGATGCCTCTCGGTACCGGGGATAAAAGAGTTGTCAGTCAGGGAGCCGGTCTTGTCAAAGATCCCAGCCAACGCGCGAGATATTGCTATTGTCGGTTTCGGCCTTGATTTGCCCGGTGCGGGCGATCCGGACAGCTATTGGCACAACCTGAGGGAGGGGGTCGAATCGATCCGCGACCTGACGCCAGAGGACCTCCGCGCGGCGGGCGAATCACCCGCGCGCAGCGGCCATCCCGATTACGTCGCCCGGGCCGCGCTTCTGGACGGGTTCGACCAGTTCGATGCCGAATTCTTCGGATTCAGCCCCAAGGACGCGGCGGTGATGGACCCCCAGCACCGAAAGTTCCTGGAAACCTGCTGGCACGCGCTGGAACATGCGGGCCACCGGCCCGACGATCTGGGCGCGGTCGGGGTCTGGGCCGGCTGCGGCATGGGCAGCTACTTCTCGGTCAACATCTGTTCCAACCGCGACCTGGTCGAGGAGACGGGCCTGTTCCTGCTGCGCCATACCGGCAACGACAAGGATTTCCTGTCCACCCGCATCAGCTATACCTTCGATCTGCGCGGGCCGAGCGTGTCGGTCCAGACCGCCTGCTCGACCTCGCTGGTGGCGGTCCACTCCGCCTGCCAGGCGCTGATCGCGGGCGATTGCGACGCGGCGCTGGCGGGCGGCGTGACCATCGAACTGCCGCAGGGGCGCGGCTATCTGTACAAGCCCAACGAGATCCTGTCGCCCGACGGCCATTGCCGCGCCTTCGACCATCGCAGCGAGGGCACGGTCTTCGGCAGCGGTGCGGCGGTCGTGCTGCTGCGGCGCCTGTCGGACGCGCTGGCCGACGGCGACCACATCTGGGCGGTGATCCGGGGCAGCGCCATCAACAACGACGGCTCGGCCAAGGCGGGCTATCTGGCCCCCTCGGTCGAGGGGCAGGCCGCGGCCATCGCCGAGGCGCATCTGCTGTCGGGCGTCGATGCCGCGACCATCGACTATGTCGAATGCCACGGCACCGGCACGCGGCTTGGCGACCCGATCGAGGTCACCGCACTGACCGAAGCCTTCTCCCTGGGCCAGGGGGGCGGGCGCACGGGGCTGGGTTCGGTCAAGACCAATATCGGGCATCTGGACACGGCGGCGGGCACGGCGGGGCTGATCAAGGTCGCCCTGTCGCTGCATCACCGCGAGATCCCCCCCAGCCTGAACTTCGAGGCGCCGAACCCGGTCATCGACTTCGAGGGCACGCCCTTCCATGTCGTGGCCGACCGGATGCCCTGGCCCCAGACCCCGGGCCGGCCGGCGCGGGCGGCGGTGAACTCGCTCGGCGTGGGCGGCACCAACGCGCATGTCGTGGTCGAGGCCGCACCCGAACGCATGGCCTCCGAAGACTCCGACTGGCCGGTGCAGCCGCTGGTCGTCTCGGGCCGCACCCGGGCGGCGCTGGACGCCAATTCCGCCGCGCTGGCTGCCTGGCTGCGCGACAACCCGGGTGCCGATCTGGCCGACGTGGCCTTCACCCTGCAGCAGGGTCGCAAGACCTTCGACAAGCGCCGCGTGCTGGTGGCGGCGGATGCGACCGAGGCCGCCGATCTGCTGGAGCGCGGCGATCCGCGCCGGGTCTTCACCCATGACCGCCCGGCGGGCACGCCGAAGCTGGCCTTCCTGTTTCCCGGCGGCGGCGCGCAATCGGTGCACATGGCGCGTGGCCTGTACGAGACCGAGCCGGTCTTCCACGACTGGATGGACCGGGGCCTTGCGGTGCTGGAACGCCTGACAGGCCGCGATCCGCGCCCCCTGTGGCTGCCCGAACCGGGCGCCGAGGCCGAGGCCGCGCAGGCGCTGAACCGCCCCTCGGTCCAGCTGCCGCTGATCATGATCGTGGAATATGCGCTGGCGCAGCTGTGGATCAGCTGGGGCGCGGTGCCGAAGGCGCTGGCCGGTCACTCGATGGGCGAGAACACCGCCGCCTGCCTGGCCGGGGTCCTGAGTTTCGAGGACTGCATCGCGCTGGTCGAACTGCGCGGGCGCCTGTTCGACACCGTCGCGCCGGGCGGCATGCTGAGCGTGCCGCTGCCGGTCGAGGAGCTGCTGGCCGAGGCGGGCGAGGGGCTGGATCTGGCCGCCGACAACGCGCCGGGCCTGTCGGTCGTGTCCGGCCCGCAGGACCGCATCGCGGCCCTGCAGGCGCGGCTGGAGGCGCGCGGCATCGACTGCGCGCGCATCGCCATCGACATCGCCGCCCATTCGCGGATGCTGGACCCGATCCTGCCGGAATTCGAGGCCTTCCTGCGGTCGATCACCCTGTCGGCGCCGCGCATCCCGCTGCTGTCGAACCGCAGCGGCGACTGGATGACCGACGCGCAGGCGACCGATCCGCGCTATTGGGTGGAGCACCTGCGCCATTCGGTCGATTTCCGCGGCTGCCTGACCACGCTGCGCGCCGATCCCGACCGGGTCTTCCTGGAGGTCGGGCCGGGCCGCGCCATGTCGGCGCTGGCCCAGGCCAATGGCGCCGCGCCCGACCGGGTCATCAGCAGCCTGCGCCATCCCGACCAGCAGATCGACGACGACGCCTTCTTCCTGATGGGCTTCGCGCGGCTCTGGGCGGTGGGGCTGCCGCTGGACTGGTCGCCCATCTGGGGCGAGGGGCGGCAGCGTGTGCCGCTGCCCGGCTATGCCTTCCAGAGCCGGCGCTATTTCATCGAGCCCGCCACCGCCGAGGCCTCGAGCGCCGCGAACGACACCGCGCCGCTGCGCCTGCCCGATACTCAGGGCTGGGCCTGGCGCCCCGCCTGGCGCCTGTCGGCCCCCGATGTGGAACTGGACGCCAAGGGCGCGCCGCAGGGCGACACGGCCCGCTGGCTGGTGCTGGCCGATGACAGCGGGCTGGCCGATGCGGTCATCGCCCAGCTGCGCCGCGCCGGGCACGAGGTCGTCACCCTGCGCCCCGGCGACTGCTTCGCGCAGCCGGGCGCGGACGACTTCATCCTGGCGCCCGAGAACGGCGCTTCGGATTTCGAGCTGCTGATCGCCGCGCTGGTGGCGCAGAACCGGCTGCCGCAGCGGATCGTCAGCTTCTGGCTGGTGCCCGATGCCAGCCGGGCCGGCGCCCGCGCGGGCTTCAGCCCCTTCCACCGCCATCTGGAACAGGGCTTCAACACCGTCCTGCACCTGATCCGCGCCCTGGCGGGCGAGGGGGGCGGGCAGCCTATCGACCTGGTGGCCATCACCTCTGATGCGCAGCGGACCGGCACCGAAGCCGTGCGCAATCCCGAAAAGGCGATGGTGCTGGGCCCCTTGGCCGTCGGCATGCGCGAGTTTCCCTGGCTGTCGGCGCGCAGCATCGATCTGGCCGCGCAACCCGACATGGCGGCGCTGGCGCCGCGCCTGGTCGAGGATCTGATGGATCCCGCGCCGCCCGCCCGCACCGCCTGGCGCGACGGGCGCCGTCTGGCGCGCCACTTGGTGCCCGCGGCCCTGCCGGAAGGAGGCACGCCCGCCTTCGGGCCGGGCGACGTGGTGCTGATCACCGGGGGCCTGGGCGGCATCGCCCTGACGCTGGCCCGCCATGTGGCGGATCAGGGCGCCGCCGTGGCGCTGCTGTCGCGGAGGCCCCTGCCGCCCGAGGCCGAATGGGACGCGCGCATCGCGGCCGATCCCGACCACCGGCTGGCCCATCAGATGACGGCGGTGCGCGCCCTGCGTGCCTCCGGTGCCCGGCTGGTGCTGGACGCCGCCGACGTGACCGACGCCGCCGCCCTGACGCAGGCCGTGGCGCGTATCCGCGCAGAACTGGGCCCCGTCACCGACCTGATCCACGCGGCGGGCCTGGTGGCCGACGCGCCCATGCAGGTCAAGTCCAGCGCCGAGATCGAGGATGTGCTGGCCCCCAAGGTCCACGGCACCCGCAACCTGGCGCTGGTCTTCGCCGAGGCGCCGCTGCGCCGCACGATCCTGTTCTCGTCGACCTCGACCGAGATCGCGGCGACGGGGCAGGTCGATTACGTGGCCGCCAACGAATATCTCAACGCGGTGGCGGCGATGCAGCCCCGCGCCCTGGGGCAGGTCACCGCCGTGAACTGGGGGATCTGGGCCGATGTCGGCATGGCCGCCGATGCGCTGACGGGGCGGCGCGACGTCGCGGCCCCGGTGCCCGTGACCCAGCCCCTGCTGAGCGCCCGCGCCGATCAGGGCGGGGTCGAACGGCTGACCGGACGGCTGTCCTCGGACGACTGGATCATCGCCGAACACCGCACCCGCGACGGCGTGGCGCTGATGCCCGGCACCGGCATGATCGAGCTGGCGGCCCAGGCCCTGCAGGCCACCGGACGGGCGGGCGGCGCATGGGCGCTGCGCGACCTGACCTTCCTGCATCCGCTGATCGTGGGGCCGGGCGAAAGCCGCGACTTCACCGTGACCCTGACCCCGGACGAGGGCAGCACCGCCTTCCTGCTGGAGGCCGATTTCGGCGCGGGATCGGTCCCCGTGGCCGAGGCGCGCATCGACGCCGCCGACCGCGCCGGACCGCCCCTGGATGCGGACGCGCTGCGCGCCGCGATGACCGTCGATCAGGCCCCCACCGGGCATGCGCTGGAATCGGCGCAGGAAGGCCAGCTGGCCTTCGGTCCCCGCTGGCGGGTGCTGCGCGCCACCTGGCTGTCGCCCGCGACCTCCGAGGGGCTGGCCGAGCTGCGCCTGTCGCGCGACGGGCAGGCCGATCTGGACCAAGGCTACATCCTGCATCCCGCGCTGATGGACATCGCCACCGGATGGGCCATGTCGCTGATCGACGGCTATGACCGCGCCCAGCTGTGGGTGCCGCTGTCCTACCGGTCGCTGTCGGTCCACGGCCCGCTGCCGGCCGAGATCCTTAGCCATGTGCGGCTCAGCCATGCCTCGGACGGCTATGCCAGCTTCGACGTGACGCTGGCCGATCCGCAGGGCACCGTTCTGGTCCGGATCGAGGGGCTGACGCTGCGCCGCCTGGAAGGCGCGCCCGCCATGCTGCTGACCGTGCAGCAGGCCGGGCCGCGCCCCGTGTCCCATCCCGGCCACGGGCCGGGTCAGGACCGGCTGGCGCGCATGGTGGCCCAAGGCATCCCGCCCGATCAGGGCCCTCTGCTTCTGGACCGCGCGCTGCGCTCCGGGCTGGGGCAGATCGCCATCTCCAGCATGGACCTGCCGCAGCTGATCGCGCAGGAAACCCGCAGCAGCCGCGCCCGCGAGGCAGGCGCCGCCACCGCCTTCGAGCGCCCCGAACTGGACCACGACTATGTCGAGCCGCGCAGCGATCTGGAACGCAGCCTGGCCGGGTTCTTCCGCGAACTTTTGGGCGTGCAGCAGGTGGGGGTCGATGACGGCTTCTTCGATCTGGGGGGCCATTCGCTGATCGCGGTGAGGCTCTTCTCGATGATCCGCAAGGCCTATGGTCTGGACCTGCCGCTGGCCACGCTCTTCGAGGCGCCGAACGTGGCCGCGCTGGCCACGCTGATCGAGGGCCGGATCGGGGTGCGTCCCGACGCCCCCGCGGGCGCGGTGGCCACGACCGCCCCGGCGGCGCAGGGCTTCACGCACCTGATCTCGATGAGCCAGGGCGCCGCCGGAGGCGGGCGGCCCCTGTTCATCGTCGCGGGCATGTTCGGCAACGTGCTGAACCTGCGATCCCTGGCGCAGCGCCTGTCCCCCGACCGCCCGGTCTGGGGCCTGCAGGCGCAGGGCCTGTTCGGCGACGCGCCCCCGCATGCCACCCTGGCCGAGGCCGCCGCCAGCTGCCTGGCCGAGATCCGCCAGATCCAGCCCGACGGCCCCTATCTGATCGCGGGCTTCTCGGGCGGCGGGCTGACCGCGCTGGAGATCGCGCGCCAGGCCGACGCGGCGGGCGAGGCCACCGCCCGGCTGATCCTGCTGGACACGCCGGTGCCGATGCGTCCCGTCCTGTCGCGCCGCGACCGGCTCATGATCCGCGCCGCCGAGATCCGCGAGGAGGGCGCGGGCTTCGCCGCCCGCTGGCTGCGCGACAAGCTGGCCTATCGCCAGGCGCAGCGCCGCCCCTCGGGCGAGGCCGAGGCGACCGGGTTCCACAACGCCGCCATCCACGCGGCCTTCCTGGGCGCGCTGCCACAGTTCAGGATGGAGACCTGGGACGGCCCGGTGACGCTGTACCGGCCCCGGCTGGACCGGCGCTTCAAGGTCTCGAACGGGATGCATGTCAGCGCGGCGCGGGAATACGTGTTCGAGGACAACCTGTGGTCGCCCTGGATGCCCGACCTGACCGTGACCGAGGTGCCGGGCGATCACGACAGCATGGTGCTGGAACCCTGCGTGCGGGTGCTGTCGGCGCGCATGCGCGAGGAGCTGGCGGCCGCCGACCGGGCCGTCCCCGCGCTGCTGCAGAGGGCCGCGGAATGAGCGACGGAACGATGAACGGCGCCTCGGTCCATGTGATCATCCTCAACTGGCGCAGCGCCCCCATGACGCTGCGCGCGGCCCAAGCGGCGATGACGGCGATGGCGGGGATCCCCGGCACCGTCACGCTGGTCGACAACGATTCGGGCGATGGCAGCTTCGAGGCGATGACCGAGCACGCGGCGGCGCAGGGCTGGACCGAGGGCGGCCGGCTGCGGGTGCTGCAATCGGGCCATAACGGCGGCTTCGGCGCGGGCAACAATGCCGCGCTGCGGGTGCCGCTGCCGCAGGCGGCGGATTTCACGCTGGTCGTGAATTCCGACGCCTTCCTCGCCGCCGACACGATCGGGGCGATGCGCGACTATCTGCAGGCCCATCCCCGCGTGGGCCTCTTGGGCTGCCGCGTGGTGGGCGAGCACCAGAACCACCATACCACCCATTTCCGCTTTCCGACCGCTGGCAGCGAGCTGGAGGACAGCGCCCGCACCGGCCCGGTGACCCGGCTGCTGCGCCGCCATGTCGTGACCCTGCCCATGCCGAAGACGGCCGGGCCGGTCGATTGGGTGGCGGGCGCGTCGCTGATGATCCGGGCCGAGGTGCTGGCGCAGATCGGCGGCTTTGACGAGGCGTTCTTCCTCTATTTCGAGGAGACCGACCTCTGCCTGCGCGCCGCGCAGGCGGGCTGGCCCACGCATTACCTGCCCGATGTCCAGGTCGTCCATATCGGCTCGGTCAGCACGGGCATGCGCGAATGGACGCTGCCGCCCGACTACTGGTTCGCCTCGCGCGAGCATTACTATCGCCGCAACCATGGCCGCGCCTATGCCGTCTTAGCGCTGGCGGCGCATCTGACGGGGCTTGGCATCCGCCGCCTGCGCGGGTCGATGGGCCGCCCCGATCCCGACTTTCCGCGCGGTCAGGGCCGCGCGCTGATCCGACATGCGCTGGCCCCCTCGCGCCCCCGACAGATCTTCCGACCGGAGAATGACCGTGACCCAGCTTGATATCGCGCTGATCGGCAACGCCTCGCTGACGCTGGAGGCGGCGCGCCTTTTGACCGCGCGCGGACACCGGGTGGTGTCCTTCACCGTCGAGGATCCGGCCCTGGCCGAGGCCGCGCGCGGCCTGGACCTGGCCGTGGGACCGGTGGCGCCCTGCGACTATCTGCTGTCGGTGGCGCATCTGACGGTGATTGCGCCCGAGGTGCTGGCGCAGGCCCGGCGCGGCGCGGTGAACTTCCACGACGGGCCGTTGCCCGAGCGCGCGGGCCTGAACGCGCCGATCTGGGCGCTGATCGAGGGAGCCTCTGCCCATGCCATCACCTGGCACCGCATCGGCGGCGGCGTGGACGAGGGGCCGGTGCTGCTGCGCGTGCCCGTCGAGATCGCCCTGGGCGAGACCGCGCTGACCCTGAACGCCCGCTGCTGGGAGGCCGCCCTGCGCAGCCTGCCCGATCTGGCGGCGATGCTGGAACGCGGCGAGGATGCGGGCACGGCCCAGCCCCATGCCCCCACCCGCCGCCACATGCGCATCGACCGCCCCCAAGGCGCGGCGGTGCTGGATTTCGCGCAAGGCGCCGATGCGATCGCGCAGCTGGTCCGCGCGCTGGACCATGGCCCCTACTGGAACCCGATGCTGCGCCCGCGCGTGGCGCTGCTCCAGGGGCTGCTGCTGGTGGGTCAGGCCGATCCCGCGCCGCGACCCGACGCCCCCGCCGCGCCCGGCACGGTGCTGCGCGCCGGGGCCGACGAGCTGCTGGTGGCCTGCGGCGACGGCCGCGCCATCGCGCTGTCCGGGCTGACCGGCATGGATGGCCAGCCCCGCCCGCACGGGCTGTCCGTGGGCGACCGCCTGCCGGTGGGCACCGCCACCCCCGATCTGGACGCCGCCATCCGCCGCGCCGCCCGCGACGAGCCCTTCTGGCGCGCGCGCATGGCCCGGCTGGCGCCCTTGGTCCTACCCGAACTGACCGCCTCGGATGCCGCGCCCGACTGGCAGGCGGCGCGTCTGGTCCTGCCGCAGCCGCAGGAGGCAGGCCGCGTGCTGGCCGCCCTGGTAGGCGCGCTGATGCGGATGACCGGCTCGACCGCCTTCGACATCGGCCTGGCCCCGTCGCTGCCCGAGGGGGTGCGCGATCACATGCACGGCTTCCGCCCGCTGGCCGTCGATGCCGACGACCAGACCCTGGCGGCGCTGGCCGAGACGCTGACCCGCGATCTGGCGGCCCTGTCCGCGCGCGGCCCGATCCTGGCCGACCTGATCGCCCGGGCGCCCGAGCTGGGCCGCCCCGGCACGCCCGGGCTGGTCGTCGCCCGCGACCCCGCCGACGTGCCCCAAGGCGCCGCGATCTGCGTCGACCTGCCCGACGGACCGCAGGCGCAAATCGCCCTCTGGTGGGACCGCGCCCGTCTGCCGCAGGGCGCCTGGCAGGCCATCCTGGACCTGGCCGAGACGCTGGCCGCCGCCGATCCCGCCCTGCCGCTGGCCAAGGCGCCGACCCTGCGCGACGGCCGCGCCGCCACCGTGGCCGTGAACGACGCGACCGCGGGCGATGCCCCCGCCACGATTGCGGCCGCCTTTGCCGCCCAGGTCGCGGCCAGTCCCGACGCCACCGCGCTGGTCTTTCGCGGCGAGACGCTGAGCTATGCCGATCTGGACCGTCGCGCCACGGCGCTGGCCCGCCAGCTGGCGGCGATGGGGGTCGGACCCGACCGCCCCGTGGGCCTGTTCGCCCCGCGCGGCATCGGTCTGGTGGTGGGCGCGCTGGCCATCCTGAAGGCCGGGGGCGCCTATGTGCCGCTGGACCCGGAATACCCGGCCGAGCGGCTGGAACATTACATCGCCGACAGCGGCGCGCAGGTGGTGCTGGCCGATCCCCGCATCGCCGGCGACCTGCCGCCGCACCAGGCGCAGGTGCTGATGCTGGACGCCGTGGGCCAGGGGTCCGACCCGACGCCCGCCGGCGCCGCCGATCTGGCCTATCTGATCTATACCTCGGGCTCGACCGGCACGCCCAAGGGGGTGATGGTCGAGCATCGCAACGCGATCAACTTCTTCGCGGGCATGGACACGGCGCTGCAATCGCCCCAACCCGGGACCTGGCTGGCCGTCACCAGCCTGTCCTTCGACATTTCCGTGCTGGAGATCTTCTGGACCCTCACGCGCGGCTGGAAGGTCGTCATCGCGGGCGACCTGCTGGGCGGGGCCGAGGCGCCGGACGGCGCGCGGGCGGGGACCGAGATGTCGCTCTTCTACTGGGGCAACGATGACGGCGCGGGCCCGCGCAAATACGAATTGCTGCTGGAGGGTGCGAAGTTCGCCGACCGCCACGGCTTTGCCGCCGTCTGGACGCCCGAGCGGCATTTCCACGCCTTCGGCGGCCCCTATCCCAACCCCGCCGTCACTGGGGCGGCGGTCGCGGCGGTCACCAAGACCATCGCCGTGCGCGCCGGATCCTGCGTGGCGCCGCTGCACCATCCCGCGCGCATCGCCGAGGAATGGGCGGTGATCGACAACCTGACCAACGGGCGGGCGGGGCTGGCCATCGCCTCGGGCTGGCAGCCGGACGATTTCGTGCTGCGCCCCGAGAACACGCCGCCCGCCAACAAGGCCGCGATGCTGACCGTGATCGACCAGCTGCGCCGGTTGTGGCGGGGCGAGGCGGTGGAATTCCCCCGCGCCGACGGCACCCCCTTTGCGGTCGTCAGCCAGCCGCGCCCGGTGTCCAAGGAACTGCCGATCTGGGTCACCACGGCGGGCAATCCCGCGACCTGGCAGGAAGCCGGACGGATCGGTGCGAACGTGCTGACCCACCTGCTGGGCCAGAGCATGGCCGACATCGCCGCGCGCATCCCCGAATACCACGCGGCCCTGCGCGAGGCGGGGCACGATCCGGCCGATTTCTCGGTCACGCTGATGCTGCACAGCTATCTGGCCGACACGCGCGAACAGTCGATGGAGGTCGCACGCGAGCCGATGAAGGATTACCTGCGGGCCGCCGCCGCCCTGGTCAAGCAATATGCCTGGGCTTTCCCGGCCTTCAAGCGCCCGGCGGGCGTCAGCGATCCCATGGCGATCGACCTGTCCACGCTGGACGAGGGCGAGATGGAGGGGATCCTCGACTTCGCCTTCCAGCGCTATTTCAACGACAGCGGGCTGTTCGGGACCGTCGACGAGGCGGCGGCGCGCGTGGCCGAGCTGAAGGCCATCGGCGTGACCGAGATCGCCTGCCTGATCGACTATGGCATCGCGCCCGCGCAGGTGCTGACGGGGTTGGAATATCTGGCCCGGCTGCATGACCGCGTGAACCCCGCGTCCGAGGGCGATTACGGCATCGCCGCCCAGATCGCGCGCCACAAGGTCACCCATCTGCAGGCCACGCCGTCGATGGCGCGGCTGCTGCTGGAGGATGCGGCCTCGCGCGCGGCGCTGTCGCAGCTGCAGCTGATCTGCCTGGGGGGCGAGGCGCTGAGCCCCGGCCTGCTGGCCGACCTGCGCGCCGCCAGCCCGGCGCGGATCATGAACATGTACGGGCCCACGGAAACCACCATCTGGTCGGCCACCGCCGATCTGGGCCATGCGGGCGATCAGGTCTGGCTGGGCGATCCCATCGCCGCCACCAGCCTGCACCTGCGCGACCCGTCGGGAGATCCGGTGGGCGACGGCGTCGCCGGAGAGCTGTGGATCGGCGGGGCGGGCGTCACGCGCGGCTACTTCGCCCGCGAGGCGCAGACGGCTGCCGCCTTCCCCGAAACGCCCGAGGGGCGGCTCTATCGCACGGGCGATCTGTGCCGCCGCGACAGCGCGGGGCGGCTGCGGTTCCTCGGTCGGGTCGACCAGCAGGTCAAGCTGCGCGGCTACCGGATCGAGCTGGGCGAGATCGAGGCGCGGCTGGCCCGCCTGCCCGGCATCGCCGAGGTCGCCGTGGTGGCGCAGGCACAAGTGTCGGGCGAGCGCCAACTGATCGGTTTCGTCACCGGGGCGGCGGATCTGGATCCGGCCGGGCTGCGCGCGGCCCTGTCGCGCGATCTGCCCGATTTCATGGTGCCGCTGCGCATCCATGTGCTGCCCGCCATGCCGCTGACGCCCAATGCCAAGATCGAACGCAAGGCGCTGGCCAGCGCCGCCCCGGCCCCCGCACCCCGCCCGGTGCCCGCGACCGTGGTGGCGCCTGCGCCCGCAGCAGCGACCAACGGCGCGGTCCCGGCCCCCGTGGCCCCGGCCCCGGCGGGCAGCGTGGATGCGGCGGATCTGCAGGACCGGATCGGCCAGCTGATGGCGCGGATCTTGGGCCTGCCCGCCGTGCAGCCCGGCGACAACTTCTTCGATCTGGGCGGCCATTCGCTGCTGGCGGTGCAGCTGCACCGTGCGATCCGGGACGAGCTGGGGGTGGCGCGCAGCTCGATCACCGACATCTTCCGCTTTCCGGTGATGGGGAACCTGGCCGCGCATCTGGCGGGGACCCGACAGGCCGCGGCGCCTGCCGCCCCTGCCGCCGCCCCGACCCCGGTGGCCGCTCCTGCGGACGCTCCGGCTCCGGCGGCAGCCACCGACCTGATGGCGGCCAGGCGCGCCCTGCGCGCACGGATGAGGCCACAGGGCACCGGCCAGTGACACCCGCGGCGCTGCACGCCCTGCTGCCCCAGGGCGTGGGCGCGGCGCTGCGCCGGGTGGAGGCGCCCGCCCCGCCGCTCTGGGCGGGCGAAACCAAGGCGGTGGCCCGCGCCATTCCCGCCCGGCAGCAGGAATTCGCTGCCGGGCGGGCTGCCGCCCGCGATGCCCTGCAGCAGGCGGGGCTGGCGCCCTGCAGCCTGCCCATCGGCCCCGATCGCGCCCCGATCTGGCCCGAGGGTGCGGTGGGGTCGATCAGCCATGCCGGGGGTTGGGCGGCGGCGGTCGCCGCGCGCAGCGATGTCTGGGCCGGAATAGGACTGGATCTGGAGATCGTCGCCCCGATGCCGGGGGACATGGCCGCGCTGGTCCGCGCGCAGGGGGACGACGATGGCGGGCTTCTGCCCCCGGCCCTGACGGCCACGTTGGTCTTCAGTCTCAAGGAGGCCGCGTTCAAGGCGCAGTTCCCCCTGACAGGCCTGTGGCTGGAGCCGCGCGACGTTCCCCTGACCCTGACGCCGGACCGGTTTCACCTGCAGGTCGGAGGGGTCGCGCTGTCGGGCCGGTGGGCCCGGGCGGGCGCGATGTTCGTCTCAGTCCTGCTGGTGGGCGCGGAACAGGGCCGCCAGCTTGGCCGCCTCGGCGTGGATGTCATGGCGCGACAGGGCGCGGGCGCGGGCGGCGAGGCCCATCTGGCGTAGCTGGTCGGGGTCGGTCGTCGCCGCCCGATCCAGCGCGCGGGCCAGCGCCTCGGCATCGCCTGCGGGGACCAGCCAGCCGGTCCGGCCGTCGACCATCAGCTCGGGGATGCCGGCGATGATCGTGGCGATGGCGGGGCGGGCGGCGGCCATCGCCTCCATCAATGCAACCGGCAGGCCTTCGGCAAAGCTGGGCAGCACCATCGCATGCGCCTGCGCCAGCGCGGCGCGCACCCCGGCCTCGTCCGCCCATCCGGGCAGGGCCACGCGGTCGGTCAGGCCCGCTTGCGCGATGGCCGCGCGCAGGGCCGGGGCCAGCGGGCCGTCGCCCACCAGCGTCAGGTGCACGGGGGCGGTGGTCCGCGCCATCGCCTCGATCAGCAGCATCTGGCCCTTCTGCTCGGCAAAGCGGCCGACGCAGACCAGCCGCAGGGGATGGTCGGCCGAGGGGCCGGGCGGCAGGGGCAGGGGGTCAGGGAAGGCGGCGGGGTCGATGCCGCAATGCACGACCTTCAGCCGGTCCCACCGGTCGAACGGCGCCCACCGGGACAGCTGGCTGCGCCCGAAGGCGCTGACGGCCACGGCAAAGCGCGCCTCGCGCAGCTTGTCCCCCAGGGACAGGGCGTGGGGCGCGTCGAACTCCTCGGGGCCGTGGGTGGTGAAGCTGTAGCCGGGACCCTCCAGCAGGCGCACATAGCGCACGACGTCGGTCGAGTTCGTGCCGAAATGCGCGTGCAGGTGGGTCAGCTTCTCGTCGCGGCAATGGCGGGCCAGGATGGCGGCCTCGGCCAGATAGATCAACTGCCGCAGCCGCCCGCGCCCCGGGCCGCCCCGCGCCCCCGCCCGCAGCGCGGCGCGCAGGGCCGAGGGGTGGCGCAGCACCGCGCCCGCCAGCGCCAGCGCCAGCCGCAGGGCGCCGCTGTCCAGCACATAGCGGGTCTTGTCCTGTTCGGCGCGATCCTCGGCCGAGGTGACGGGATCGGCGTCGCGGCGCATGGCGAAGCGCGCGACGGGGATGCCCTGCGCCTCCAGCGCCAGGATCTCGCGCCGGATGAAGGTCTGCGAGGGACGGGGATAGGTGTTCACGACATAGCCGACGCGCAGGGCCGTGTCGGCCTGCGCGTCGGGCAGTGTCGCGGAAAGCTGTTGCCGCATCGCGAGCCTCGCCTGGTGGACCAGTCTGCCCCTTAGCAGCCGGTGCAGCGGGCGACGACCGCAAAGGTGCGGAAGATCGTGGAAAGATCCAGGCGCAGGCTCAGCTCGCGGTAGTAGCGCTCGTCATAGATGGCGCGGGCGGCGAAGGTCGATCCGCTGCGGGCCGAGATCTGCCACAGCCCGGTCAGGCCCGGACGGTGCGCGGCATAGTAGGTGCCGGGATACAGCACGCGCTGTTCCAGCATCATCGGGCGGGGACCCACCAGGCTCATCGAGCCCAGCAGCACGTTGATCAGCTGCGGCAGCTCGTCCAGCGAGGTCTTGCGCAGGAAGTGGCCCACGCGGGTGATGCGGGGATCGTGGCGCAGCTTCTGGTTCATGTCCCATTCAGCCCGGGCGGCGGGATCGGCGGCCAGATGCGCCGCCAGAATGGCGTCGCCATCGGGACGCATCGTGCGGAACTTGAACAGGCGGAACCGCTGCCAGCCGCGACCAAGGCGCATCTGGCTATAGATCGGCGACCCGCCGTCCAAGGCGACGACCGCCGCGACCACGATCATGATGGGAAGAAGGAAGGGCAGAGCCAGCAGGATCAGCATCGTGTCCAGCAGCCGCTTGCCCCCGCTCATGTACAGGCTCTGCGGCTCGGATGCGGGCAAGTCGCACGCGTACTTGGCGCGGCCGACATTCAGCCCGTTATTATCGAACAGCATTATTAACTCCGACCACTAAATACGGATACATTGAGTAGATTTGTAAGGAAATTTTGCCGGTACCCACTCAAATCACCAGCATTTTGTCTGTGCATCCGATCTATTGGCCGATCAGAGCCGAGACAACCTGTCTAAAAAGGGGTGTGCAATGTCGCAGGGTCAGGTCAAAACAGATGGAACCCGCCTGAAATGCAATTCAAAATTGTTTTGAATGCCGGGAATGGGCTCATACTCAACCTGGAGGAGGGCGCAGGCCAATTGTCTATCTGGCCCGTTCCCAATGATGTGAAGGACGGCGCAGCCGCACGGCCAGGCTGACGACCGCATAAGCGGCAAATCCGGCCGGATCCGCCAGTCCCAGGTGCAGCGCGCGGCGTCCCGAGGGGCGGTCGCCCGAGGCATGGCCCGCCAGGTCGGGATAGAGCCGCGCCAGCTCGGCCGTGCCGGCATCCTGCCTGCGCCGGACTCGGATCAGGGTGGCCAGCCCCTCGCTGATCGGCCAGTGATAGGGCACCTCGACGCGCTGGCGCTCCGAGGGGGCGAAGTTGAGCCGCGCGAAGCCGTCATCCGAGATGACCTGCGGAAAGCGCCCCCACCGGGCGCGGCCCTCGGCATTGACGGCGAAGAGCCCGGCGCCGGTGACGCCCTCGGCCACGAAGGGCAGGCGCTGCCAGAACCGCGCATAAGCGGCCGAGACCGGGCTGGCCGGGCGCGGCACGACCAGCCGGGCGCCCGCATAGCGCGCGCCCGGCCCGTCCAGCGCCGCGATCAGGGCCGCGATCATGCCCTCGCCCACCACCACGTCGGCATCCAGATACAGGCGCAGATCCCCGCGGGCGGCCTCGTCGCCCAGGTTGAGGGCACCGATCTTGCCGCCCTCGGCCGTCTCGATCACCGTCAGCGTCCAGCCCGCCGCGGCAAAGGCCGGACCTTCGGACCGGGCGCGGTCGGCGGTGGCGTCGGTGCAGCCGTTGGCGACCACGATCACCTCCTTGCCCCAGGCCTCGGCGCCGGTCTGGCGGGCGAGGGCGCGAAGGCAGCACAGTATGTGGTCCTGTTCCTGATGGGCGGGCAGGATCACGCTGAGACGGGTCTGGGTCATTTGTATTCGATCAGTGAGGCGCGGCGGTTCGTCAGCCGGTTGGCATGGAAACCGAGGGCGCCGAGGGCTTCGGGGATCTTGCCCAGCACGGTGAAGGCCGCGCGGGCGGCCCCCATGCGGGGGGTCAGGCGCAGGATCTGCGCGGGATAGGCCAGCAGCAGCAGGATCAGGGCCGGATGGACCAGCAGCGCGCCCAGAGCCGCCAGCAGCGGCAGCGCCGCACCCCAGATCAGCGCGCGGCGCGTCTCGGCCCGCCAGTGGCGTTCGGGGGGCGCGCCGTGCAGGGCCGCGCCCTCGGCGAAGGCATGGCCCGCGCGGCGGGTGCGGCGCCACCATTGCCCGAACCGGGTCATGTCGGCATCGTGAAGCGTCATCTCGACCGCCAGGCGGCGGATGGTCCAGCCCGCCGCGCGCAGGCGCACGCACATCTCGGGCTCTTCCCCGGCGATCAGGGTCGGGTTGAAGCCGCCGATCCCGGTGATGGCCGCGTGGCGCACCAGCATGTCGCCGCCCACCGCCCGGGCCGGACCCACCGGCGTGTCCCATTCCGCGTCGCAGAGCCGGTTATAGACCGAGCGTTCGGGATGCATCTCGCGCCGCCGCCCGGCCACCGCGCCCAGGGTCGGGTCGGCCTGCATCTCTGCCCGCGCGGCAGGCAGCCAGCCAGGCTGCAGGACGCAATCGCCGTCCAGGAACTGCACGAACTCCGGCGGCGCCTCGGCCAGCGCCTGCAACCCGGCGTTGCGTGCCCGGGCGGCGGTGAAGGGCTGCGTCATGTCCAGCGCCACCAGCTGGGCGCCGATACTTTGGGCAAACGCCCCGCTGCCATCGGTCGAACCCGAATCGACATAGACGATTCGGGTCATCTGTGCCGACAATGCGGCCAGACAGGCGCGCAGACGGGCGCCTTCGTTGCGGCCGATGACCACGGCGGCGACAATACTGCCCGAGAGGACAGGTTCGGAAAGTGGGGACATTTCATACTTCTTTATGCTATCGGGCTAGCATTACGATATGATTCGGTCATTGGGCGAGAGAAAAGAGTTGCGTATGGACGGAGCCGTCAGCGGCTATCACGACGGGCGGCCACGGGCATGGGCAGGATTGCTGCCTTTGGCCCTGCCGCACAGGGCGGGGCTGCGCGCGGTCATTGCCGATGAAAAAAACCCTGAGCGTGCAGAAGGTTACGATTTGCTGCGGACGCGCATCCTGGCGGGCACCAGTGCCTTGGGATGGACGCGGATCGGCGTGACGCAGGCGCGGGGCACATCCGGTGCCGCGCCCCTGACGGCACTCAACCTGGCATTGTCCGAGGCGCGTCGCCCGGACCGCCGAGTCGTGCTGGTCGATCTGGACATCGCCCGGCAGCCGATCCTGAAGATTCTGGGGGCCACCGTGCCCGCCCCCGCCCCCACGATGGCCTGGCAGGGCCATGCCCTGTCTGAACGCCTGGCGCTGCTGACCATCTCGGCCCCGGCGGTCGAGGCGGCGACGATGCTGATGTCCGACCTGTTCCAGGCGGAACTGGCGCAGCGTCTGGCCTCGCTGGACCCGGATGTGGCAATTCTGCATCTGCCGGCGCTGCTGACCGGCGATGCGGGCCTGGCGGGACTGCCGCTGGCGCAGACCGTGCTGCTGGCGATCGACGGACGTTCCGACACCGGCGCCGACCTGCGCGCCTGCGAGCGCCGGATCGGCGAGACCCGCCCCATCCTGGGGCTTTTCCTGCACGACGGAGAGGTGTGACATGGGACCGATCGTCGGAGTGAGGGAATTCGTGGCCATGCTGCGCCGTCGCGGCCCGCTGATGGCCTTCGTGGCGGCGGTGGGCATCTACCTGGCCATGGCCTATGCGATGTCGCTGCCCCGCGCCTACGAGGCCATCACCGTCATCCAGATCCAGCCGACGCTGCTGTCGGGAGGCGCCACCGCGGCCGCGCAGGGGGAACCCGACACCGCCAACCGCCTGCGCCTGATCGAGCAGCGGCTGATGGCGCGCGACAACATCACCGACATGATCGAGCGCTTCAACCTGTTCGAGGACGCGCCCGAGCTGACCGATGACGAGCGCATCGCCCAGTTCCGCCAGGACGTGCGGATCGACTTCGTCCCCGCCGTGGGCGGCGTGCCGGGGGCCGAGCGCGAGATCTCGGCCATGATGATCACGGTGCGGACCGGCCGGGCCGCCGATGCCGCGAACCTGGCCAACGACATGGCCGACCAGATCATGACCGGCAACCAGGCGGGGCAGGCCCGGCGCCTGGTCGAGCTGATCGAGACGCTGGAGGCCGAGAACATGCGCGCCACCGCCGCGGTGACCGAGGTCGAGTCGGAGCTGTCGACCTTCCGCAGCCTCAATCCCGACCGCATGCCCGAGAACCTGGACAACCTGACCGCCGAGCAGACCCGGCTGGAGAGCCAGCGCAGCGCGCTGCTGCTGACCCTGCAGTCGCTGGAACGCGAGCGGCTGGCGCTGGAGGTGGGAACCTCCGCGGACGGACCCCCGGCCTCGCTGTCCCAGCAGCTGCGCATCCTGGAGGTCGAGCTGGCCCAGGCCCGCCGCACCTTGCCGGCCGAGCACCCCGAGGTCATGCGCCTGATGCGCGAGATCGAGATGCTGCGCGACGGCACCGAACAGCAGCTGCCGCAGCGCCTGAGCCGCCAGATCGAGCTGATCCGCGACCAGGAGGCCGCGCTGAGCGCCGAGCGCGCCGAGATCGACCGCCGCCTGCCGCAGATCGAAGCCGCGATCGAGGGGATGCCCGACGTCGCCTCGGAACTGGCCGACTATCAGCGCCGCATCACCGCGCTGGAACTGCCGCGCGCGGCCATCGCCGAACGCCTGGCCGCGGCGCAGCTGGAACAGCGCCTGGCCTCGGGCAATTATGGCGAGCGGATGGTGGTGCTGGAACGCGCCACGGTCCCGGAACATCCGCTCAGCTCCGGGCGGCGCCGGGTCGCCGTGCTGGGCGCCGCGATGGCGGTGGCGATGGCGCTGGCGGCAGGCTTCGTGATGGAGCTGGCCCGCCCGGTGCTGCGCACCCCCGCCCAGGTCCGCAAGGCCCTGGGGGTCGAGCCGATCGCCTTCGCCCCCTATCGCCCCACGCCCAAGGCGCAGGTCATGGCGCGGGTGCAGGATGTGGTGGCCTTGGGGATCCTGGCCTTCGGCGCGCTGGCCGTGGTCATCCTGATCCTGCAAGGCGCCGGCTGACACGCTCTGCCCCCTGCCCGCGATCGCGCGGGCGGGGGGCCTCGGCCACGCGGGCCCTTGCGCCCGCCCGGTCGTTTCCCGATGCTGGTGCGAACATCCGCCGCATGAAGGACCGACCCATGACCCATCCCCGCCCGCCCCTGGCCCTGCCGGTCCGCGCATGAAGCCCTCCGTCCTGATGCTTGCCCCCGCCCGCCCCTCGGCCATGGAACGGCTGGCGCGCGACTACGACCTGCTGCGGCTGGACGAGGCGGAGGACCGCGACGCCTTCCTGGACCGCCACGGCGCGACCTGCCGGGCCATCGTCACCCATGGCCACAAGACCATCGACGACGCGCTGTTGGACCGCCTGCCCGCGCTGGAGATCGTCAGCTGCTCCTCGGCCGGATACGACGCCTTCGACGTGGACGCGCTGGCGCGGCGCGGCATCCGGCTGACCAACGCCTCGCCCGCGCTGGCGCAGGAGGTCGCCGACATGGCGATGCTGCTGGCCGCCGCCGGCTGGCGCCGCCTGGTCGAGGCCGATGCCTGGGTCCGCAGCGGGGACTGGGCGCGACAGGGCGAGTTCCCCCTGCGCCGGGGCCTGCGCGGCCGCACCCTGGGCATCGTCGGCATGGGCACGATCGGCCAGCGCGTCGCCGATCTGGCGGGCGCCTTCGGCGTGAACGTGGCCTACTGGAACCGCAGCGAGCGGCAGGTGGAGGCCGTCTATCACGCCGATCTGGTCGATCTGGCGCGCGCCTCCGACATCCTGATCGTCATCGTCGCGGGCGGCGAGGGGACGCGGCACCTGATCTCGGCCCCGGTCATCGCGGCGCTCGGCCCCGAGGGGCTGCTGGTCAACGTCGCGCGCGGATCTGTCGTGGACGAGGAGGCGCTGATCACCGCGCTGCAGGACGGCACCCTGGGCGCGGCGGCGCTGGACGTCTTCGCCAGCGAGCCCGAGGCCGACCCGCGCTTTGCCGCGATGGCCAATGTCACCCTGTCGCCGCATCTGGGCTCGGCCACCGTCGAATCGCGCGAGGCGATGTCGGCGCTGATGGTCGACAACCTGGATGCGCATTTCGCGGGCCGCCCGCTGCTGAGCGAGGTCGCCCTGGCGCGGTGACCCCCGCCCGCCGGAGGGGGCTTTCCTTCGGCGGGAAACCTGCCACGATGCGGGCCATGACGCCGCCGCGCCCCCGCCATCTTCTGCGCCTCGCCGCCCTCGTCGCGGCGATGGCGGCGCTGGCGCTGCTGGTGCTGGACGGTGCGCGCCAGGCCGGGCTGGCGCGGCTGGACGCGGATCTGCAGAACCGCCTGACCCTGACCCGCCACGCCGTCACCGCCCAGATCGAGCGCTATCGCTATCTGCCCGCGCTGATCGGGCAGGATGCGCGCATCCTGTCGCTGCTGGACCGTCCGGGCGACGACCGCAGCGCGGCCAATGCCTATCTGAAGGCCACGCGGGCCCTGTCGGGCGTCGACCAGATCTATGTGCTGGATCCGCAGGGCCGCGCGCTGGCCGCCAGCAATGCGGGCGAGCCGGGCAGCTTCGTGGGCCAGGACTATGCCTTCCGCCCGTATTTCCGGCAGGCACTGACGCGGGGGGCGGCGCGCTATTACGCGGTGGGGGTCACGACCGGCATCCCGGGCTATTTCCTGGCCTCGCGCATCGGGTCGGCCGAGGCGCCCCTGGGCGTGGCGGTGGCCAAGGTCGACATGGGCGGGCTGCAGGCCACCTGGGCCAGCGCGGACCAGTCGGTGGCGCTGGCCGACGCGGCGGGGGTGGTGTTCCTGGCGGGCCAGCCCGACTGGCTGTTCCGCCCGCTGGATCCGCTGGACGACGCCACCGCCCGGCAGCTGGACGGCGAGCAGCGCTATGCCGGGCAGGCCGTCCCCACCGCCGCCCCCCTGCGTGCCGCGCTGACCGGCCTGCGCCTGGCCGAGGTGCCGCTGCAGCCCGACGGCTGGCCCATCTTGGCCGCCGAGCCGCTGGCCCCGGTCGAACGGCAGGCGCAGCTGCTGGCGCTGCTGGCCGGGCTGTCGGGGCTGCTGGTCTCGGCCCTGGCGGTGGGCTGGCGGCAGCGGCGCCAGTTGATCCGCGTGCGCCTGAACCAGAATGCCGAGCTGGAGCGGCGCGTGGCCGAGCGGACCGAGGCGCTGGCCCATGAGATCGACCAGCGCCGCCGCGCCCAGGACGAGCTGCGCGAGGCGCATGAAAGCCTGGTCCATGCCGCCAAGCTCGCGGTGCTGGGCCGCATGTCCACCACCATCGTCCACGAGGTCAGCCAGCCTCTGTCGGCGCTGGACAGCACGCTGGCGGCGGCGGAACTGCACCTGGGCGCCGGCCGCGAGGCGCGGGCGGTGGCCAGCCTGGCGGCGGCGCGGGCGCTGCTGATGCGGATGCAGAAGATGGTGCGCAACCTGAAATCCTTCGGCGCCCGCCAGCGTGCCGACCCGCCCGAAGCTGTGGACATGGCCCGTGTCCTGACCGCAGGCGCCGAGGTGCTGGCCCCGCGCCTGCGCGATCTGGGCCAGCGGCTGGCCCTGACCCTGCCGCCGGGCCTGCCCGCCGTCAGCGGCCAGGCCGTGCGGCTGGAACAGGTGGTCATCAACCTGATCCTGAACGCCGCCGAGGCCGCCGCCGGCGCGGGCGCCCGCGCGCCTGTGCGCGTGGCGCTGGAGCCCGCGCCGGGCGGGCTGCGGCTGACCATCCTGGATCGCGGGGCGGGGATCGACCCGGCGCTGCAGGACCGCATCCAGGAGCCCTTCTTCACCACCCGCGTCACCGGCGAGGGGCTGGGGCTGGGCCTGTCGATCACGCGCGGCATCCTGGACCAGATCGGCGCCACGCTGGCCTTCCACCCGCGCCCGGGCGGGGGCACGGTGACGGTGGTGGACCTGCCGCTGTATCACGATGCCGCCCATCCGGCCGCTGCCCCGCGCCTCGACGACCGGCTGGCGGGCTGAGGGGCGGATGCGCGGCCGGATCGCCTTCATCGACGACGAGGCGCCGCTCTGCGCGGCGGCGGCGGACTGGCTGGAGGCCTCGGGCTTCGAGGTGGCGACCTTCACCGATCCCGCCGAGGCGCTGGCGGGCATCCGGGCCGAGGCCTGCGACTGCGTGGTGACCGACCTGCGGATGCCGGGCCTGTCGGGCCAGCAGGTGCTGGACGCGCTGCGGGGCCAGGACCCCGACCTGCCGGTGATCCTGCTGTCGGGCCATGCCGACGTGCCGGTGGCGGTGGCCGCGATGCGCACCGGGGCGCATGACTTCCTGGAAAAGCCCTATCGCGCCGAGCATCTGGTCGAGGTGCTGGACCGCGCCGTCGACCTGCGCCGGATGCGGCGCGAGGCGCGGATCCGGCGGGCCTCGCCCCTGTCGGCGGGGCGGCTGGAGACGCGGCTGCCCGGCAACAGCCCCGCCCTGCACCACCTGCGCCGCGCGGTGCAGCACCTGGCCGACCTGCCGCTGGACCTGATGCTGGTCGGAGAGCCGGGCTCGGGGCGGTCCGAGGTCGCGCGCTGCCTGCATGATCTGGGCCGCCGTGCGCGCCGCCCCTTCGTCGTCATCCACGGTGCGGGCCTGCCCGACGGGGCGCTGGAGGCGGAATTGCTGGGCCACGAGCGCGGCCATCTGGCCGGCGTCTCGGGCGCGCGGGCGGGGCGGCTGGAACAGGCACAGGGCGGCACGCTGTATCTGGCCGACCTGCAGGCGGTGCCGCTGTCGGTGCAGGCGCGGCTGATGCGGGTGCTGCAGGCGGGCGCGGTGGAACGCATCGGCGGGCAGACCGCGCGCCCCGTCGATCTGCGCCTGATCGCGGCGGTCGAGGGCGATCCCGCGGCGCTTGTGGCGCAGGGGCGGCTGCGGCCCGACCTGTTCCACCGCCTGTCCGCCGGCGCGCTGCACATCCCGCCCCTGCGCGACCGGGCCGAGGACGTGCCCGCGCTGTTCACCGCCATGGCCGAGGCCGCCGCCGCGCGCTTGGGCCTGCCGATGCCCGACCTGCGCCCCGCCGATCTGGACCGCCTGTCCGCCCGGCCCTGGCCCGGCAACCTGGCCGAACTGCGCGCCAGCGCCGAGCGCGCCGTGCTGGCCCTGCCCGCCGGTCCCGCGCCCGCAGGCGACGCCCCCAGCCTGCCCGACCGCATGGCACGGGTCGAGGCTCAGATCATCGCCGAGGCGCTGGCGGTGGCCGACGGCTCCTCGGCCCGGGCCGCCGATGCCTTGGGCATCCCCCGCCGGACGCTGAACGAAAAGATCGCACGGCACGGCCTGCGCGCCGATTGAGGGGCGGATTTCTGCCCGCGCCCTGGCGGGTCGGGCAAGAAAATGCCCGAACCGGTGGCGATAACAGCCGAAATTCCGACGCCATGTCAGGGAGTTGCGCCAATTCACCTTTCCGCTCGCCGGATCGTGACTCCGCCGCTGTTTCACGAACGCAATCTTGCTACTCTGCCTGCCAGAACATCATGGGAGGAAACCGCATGTTCCATCGTATCGCCGCCACCGTTCCCGCCATCGCCCTGGGGGGCCTGATGGTCACGGCGCCGCAGGCGCAGGCGCAGGACTTCATCAACGTGCTGACCGGGGGCACCTCGGGCGTCTACTACCCCCTGGGCGTCGCGCTGTCGGAAATCTATGCCGAGGGGATCGAGGGCTCGCGCACGCAGGTCCAGGCGACCAAGGCCTCGGTCGAGAACCTGAACCTTCTGGCGCAGGGCCGGGGCGAGATCGCCTTCGCCCTTGGCGACAGCGTGCAGGCCGCGTGGGACGGCAACGAGGAGGCCGGTTTCCCGCGCCCCCTGACGGAATTGCGCGCCATCGCCGCGATCTATCCCAACTACATCCAGATCGTCGCGGATGCGGCGGCGGGCGTCTCGACGCTGGAGGATCTGCGCGGCAAGACCCTGTCCGTGGGCGCCCCGGCCTCGGGGACCGAACTGAACGCGCGGGCGATCTTTGCCGCCGCCGGCATGAGCTATGACGATCTGGCCAAGGTGGAATACCTGCCCTATGCGGAATCGGCCGAGCTGATCAAGAACCGCCAGCTGGAGGCGACGCTGCAATCCTCGGGCCTGGGCGTGGCCTTCATCCAGGATCTGTCGGCGACCCACGACATCACCATCGTGTCGATCCCCGAGGAAACCGTGACCGCCATCGGCGCGCCCTTCGCGCCCGCGATGATCCCGGCGGGCACCTATGCCGGCATCGACGAGGACATCCCGACCGCGGCCATCGGCAACATGCTGATCAGCCACGAGGGCGTGTCCGAGGAGACCGCCTATCAGATGACCAAGCTGATGTTCGACAATGTGGACCGCATGCGGTCCTCGCACGGGGCCGCCGAGGGCATCAGCCCCGAGACCGCACTGGAGGGGATCTCGATCCCGCTGCATCCGGGCGCCGAGCGGTATTACCGCGAGATCGGCCTGATCGAGTAAGCGACCCCGGCCTGCGCGCAGAGGCGCGCGGGCCTGCCCCTTGCGGGTCGGTCCCCGAGCGGACCCGGCCCTTCAGGCCCATCCCCCCTCAGGCCAGCCCCCCTTTCAGGAGAGTGCCATGTCCGCATCCCCCGTTTCCGGCGGGTCGCCCCGCCCTGCCTCGTCGATCCCCGAAACCCCCCGCCCCGGTCATGCCCCAGGCCATGGGCACGAGCCCGAGATCGAGGTCAGCGAGGGCCTGCCCCCCGGCTTCGGCGAGGGCTGGACCGGCCGCGTCGCCTTCTGGCTGGCCGTCGCCTTCTCGCTCTTCCAGCTGTGGGCCGCGGCCTATGGCACGCTGCCCAGCCAGATCGTGCGGGCCATGCATGTGGGCTTCCTGCTGCTGGTGGGCTTCGTGCTGGTCGGCAACCTGGTCGCCAAGACCAAGGGCGGGCAGGCGTTCTTCTGGGCGCTCGGGGGTCTGGGCTTCTTCACCGGCCTCTATCAGTGGATCGAATATGCCGACCTGATCCGGCGCACCGGGTTCCTGACCCAGATGGACCTGATCATGGGCACCGTGCTGGTGCTGCTGGTCTTCGAGGGGGCGCGGCGCCTGATGGGCTGGCCCTTGGCGGTGATCGCGGGGATCTTCCTGGCCTATTGCTTCTTCGGCCAGCACCTGCCCGCGCCCTTCATCCATCGCGGCTACGGCTATGAGCAGATCGTCGAGCATTTCGCCTTCGGGACCGAGGGCATCTATGGCAGCCCGATCTATGTCAGCTCTGCCTATATCTTCATCTTCGTGGTCTTCGCGGCCTTCCTGGAACGCGCGGGCATGCTGAACCTGTTCAACGACTTCGCGCTTGGCATGGTCGGCGGCGTGCGCGGCGGGCCCGCGCAGGTGGCGGTGCTGTCCTCGGCGCTGATGGGCACGATCTCGGGGTCGGGGGTGGCCAATGTGGTGGCCTCGGGCCAGTTCACCATTCCGATGATGAAGAAATCGGGCTTCCGCGCCTCCTTCGCGGGGGGTGTCGAGGCGACGGCCTCGATGGGCGGGCAGATCATGCCGCCGGTCATGGGCGCGGTGGCCTTCATCATGGCCGAGACGCTGAACGTCCCCTATGCGGCGGTCGTGCAGGCGGCGATCATCCCGGCGGTGCTGTATTTCGGCGTCGTCTTCTGGATGGTCTGGCTGCAGGCCGGGCGCGACGACCTGAAGGGCCTGCCCAAGGCCAGCCTGCCCAATCCCTGGCAGGCCGTGCGCGAGCAATGGCCGCTGATCCTGCCGCTGGCCGCCCTGGTCTATCTGCTGTTCGCGGGCTACACCCCGATCTTCGCGGGCACGATGGGGCTGGCGCTGGTGACCGTGCTGATCCTGGGGGCGCCGCTGGCCGCGATGATCGGGCCGATGGTCTTCCGCGTGGTCTTCTGGGTGGCGCTCGGCGTGGCCTCGGCGTCCTTCGTGGAATACGGGGTCGATCTGCTGGCCATCGTCATCGCCGGTCTGCTGGTCGCCTGCGCGCTGTTCAAGGGCGCGCGCCCGACCATCGGGATCGTGCGCGACGCGCTGGCCCAAGGGGCGCGCAACGCCCTGCCGGTGGGCATGGCCTGCGCGATCGTGGGCATCGTCATCGGCACGCTGACCCTGACGGGCATCGCCTCGACCTTCATCGGCGCGATCATCGCCATCGGCGAGAACAACCTGTTCCTGTCGCTGGTCCTGACCATGCTGACCTGCCTGGTGCTGGGCATGGGCATCCCCACGATCCCCAACTACATCATCACCTCGTCGCTGGCGGGTCCGGCGCTCTTGGAGCTGGGCGTGCCGCTGCTGGTCAGCCACATGTTCGTCTTCTACTTCGGCATCATGGCCGACCTGACGCCGCCCGTGGCGCTGGCCTGCTTCGCGGCAGCGCCCATCGCCAAATCCTCGGGGCTGAAGATCTCGATGCAGGCGATCCGGCTGGCGGCGGCGGGGTTCATCATCCCCTTCATGGCGGTCTATACCCCGTCCCTGATGCTGCAGGACGGCGGCGCCATCGCCGAGGCCTACGGCTATCCGGTCGAGGTCGCCTACATCCTGCTGAAGACCGTGATGGGCGTCGGCATGTGGGGAATCGCGGTCGTGGGCTATCTGTGGGACCGCACCACCCTGATCGAGCGGTTGCTGGCCTTCGCGGCGGGGGTCTCGCTGATCCTGGCGATGCCGTGGACGGATGAGGCAGGCTTCGCGCTGACCGCCGCCTTCCTGATCGTGCACGGGATGCGCACCCGTCGCAACCGGGCGGTGGCCTGATGCTGTGCGTGGCGGCGGGGGCCTTCGCGCTGTCGCTCGCCACGGAGGGCTTCACGCTGGACTGGACCCATTCGGTGGCGCGGACCGTCTGGTGGGAACGCTGGCAGATCACGGATGCGGGCCTGACCCCGGTCGAGGCCCGCATCACCGGCACGGGCGCCGGGATGGAGCCGCCGCCCGACGCCCGCCTGCGGGACGGCGTCTGGCACTATGCCCCGCAGGTGCCGCCGCAGCGGCAGGTGGTGCTGGCGGCCTCGGGCGCGACGGGCGCGGGCTGGCGGCTCTGCGCGCAAGGCACGTGCCATGCTTTGACCGAGGATCAGGGACCGCTGCGCCTGTGGTCGGCGGAACGCTGCGAAGGGTGACGGGGCCGCGTCTGACGGGGGCCTAGTCCGCGTCGTCGGACGGCAGGGCCGCGAACCAGTCCGCATAGGGGGAGTTGCGCGCCATGGTCCGGTTCAGGTCCGGCGCGCCGTCCTGCCACCAGACCGGGCCGCGTTCGCCCAAGGCGATCTTGGCCACATCGACGGCGCGGTGGGCGGCGTCCTCGGCATCCGGGTCCGCGGCGGCGCGGGCCGTCTTGACCGCGCGGCGGGCCTGCATCAGTTGCGCCACCAGATCGGCCCGCCGCGTTTCGTCCAGATTCGGGTTGGCCGCGCGCCACAGCCGCCCCCGGACGACGATGTAGCGCTGATCGGGGGTTACTGGCGGCATGGTGGCAGTCCGTATCGTGGCGTGGCCCGGATCAAGCCCCGGGGGCGGGGTTGCGTTCCGGGCCCCTGTCGTCGGGCGGCACGGGCCGCAGGTCACCGTCCTGCCAGATCCCTGCCAGCCTCAGGTCATCGTCCAGCAGGATCACCTCGGCCGCCCGCCCCGGAGCCAGCGCGCCCACGCGGTCCCCGATCCGCGCCAGCCCGGCGGGCACCCGCGTCGCCATGGCCAGCGCGCGCGCCACCGGCACGCCCAGGTCGGACACCAGCAGGCGCAGGGCCCCGTCCAGCCGCAGGTCGGCCCCGGCCAGCGTGCCGTCGGGCAGGGTCAGGCGCCCGTCCTCGCGTTGCACCGTGCGGCCGTGCAGGGTCATCCGGGTCCGGTCGGTGCCCGCGAAGGCCATGCAGTCGCTGACCAGGAACAGCCCCTCGGGCCGCGCGGCCAAGGCGATGCGCAGCGCCTCGGGATGGACATGGAGGCCGTCCGCGATCAGCCCCGCGAAGGCCTGGCCCGACAGCACCGCCCCCACCAGCCCCGGCGCGCGATGGCCCATCTGGCTCATGGCGTTGAAGAGATGCGTGGCGGCCTGCGCGCCGGCGCCAAAGGCCGCGCGGGCCGCCTCGAAGCTGCAATCGCTATGCCCCAGGCTGACGATGACGCCCGCCTGCGTCAGGGCGGCGATCTGCGCAGGGGTCGCGGCCTCGGGCGCCAGCGTCACCATCAGCACCGGCAGGGCGCGGGCCGCCGCGATCAGGCGGGCCAGATCGGCCTCCTCCATCGGGCGGATCAGGGCGGGATCATGGGCGCCCGCGCGGCGGGGGTCCAGATGCGGCCCCTCCAGATGCAGGCCCAGAAAGCCGGGGGTGCCGTCTTGCGCGGCCCGGATCCCGGCGGCGATGACACGGGCGGTGACCTCGGCCGTGTCGGTGATCAGCGTGGGCAGGATGCCCGCACAGCCAAGCGCCCGGTGCGCGGCGCAGATCCGGCGCAGCGCGTCCGGGTCGGTGTCGCCGCCGACCATCAGCCCCGCCCCGCCATTCACCTGCAGATCGACGAAGCCCGGCGCCAGGATCCCCGCCACCTGCCGCGTCGCGGGGGGCGCCTCGGCCAACGGCGGAAGGCCCGCGATGCGCCCGTCCTCGATGACCAGCGCATGATCCGTCAGCAGGCGGGTGCCGTCGAAGATGCGGGCGCCGGTCAGGACATGGCGCATCACAGCGTCTCCGTCACCTTGCGCAGATGCGGGGGCGTGTCGGGATCGAAGCCCCGGCGCCGGGCCAGCCCCTCGACGCAGGCGTAATGGGCGGCGATCAGCACCAGCGGCGCGACCAGGGGATGCAGGGCTGCCACATGGGGCAGGCGCGTGGCCCCTCGCGCGTCGGTGCCGGTCACGAAGACATCGGCGCCCTGCGCGGCCAGCCGGGCGGCGGTGTCGCGGACATGGGGCAGGGCCGCGTCCTCGACCCCCAGCACCAGCACCGGAAAGCGCGCCTGCACGATGGCGGCGGGGCCGTGCAGCACCTCGGCGGCGCTGTAGGCCTCGGCATGCAGGCCGCAGGTCTCCTTCAGCTTCAGCGCGGCCTCGGCAGCGATGGCGATGGCAGGGCCGCGCCCCAGCACGAAGGCGTGCGACGCCTCGTGCAGCCGGTCCGACAGCGGCTGCCAGTCCAGCGCCACCGCCTGCGCCAAGGCCTCGGGCAGGGCATCCAGCGCGGCGCGCAGGGGGGCGTCGTCCTGCCATTCGGCCAGCAGCGCCAGCCCCGCGACGACCGAGTTCACGAAGGTCTTGGTGGCCGCGACCGAGCGTTCCTCGCCCGCCTCCAGCGGCAGGCAATGGGTGGCGGCCTGCGCCAGGGGGCTGTCGGGATGGTTGGTGATTGCCACCGACAGCGCCCCCCCCGCGACCGCCGCCGCCATCAGGTCCACGATGTCGGGGCTTTGGCCCGATTGCGAGATGCCGATGCAGGCCCCGCCCGCCAGCCGCAGGGGCCGGCGATAGACCGAGGCGATGGACGGCCCGATCGAGGCCACGGGCAGGCCCGCCTGCAGCTCGACCGCGTATTTCAGATAGGTCGCGGCATGGTCCGAGGATCCGCGCGCCACCGTCGCCAGCAGGGCGGGATCGCGGTCGCGCAGCGCCCGGGCGGTGTCCGCCAGCGCGGGCCGGGCGCGGTCGAGGAATCGGGCGGCGGCCTGCGGGATCTCGGCCACCTCGCGGGCCATGTGGCTGGGGGTCATCGCGATCTCCTGTCGGGGCGGGGTGGGGAAGACGGGCACGGGGTCACGTGGACATGGGGCGTTCCGCCGCCGCCGAAAGGCCGGGCAACCCGCCTAGGCATCGGGCAGGCCTTCGAGGTCGCGGGCCATGGCCAGCGCCCCGTCCAGCGCAGTGCCGCGCGGGGCCTGGACGGGCAGCGCGTCGGCCAGCCGGGCGGCGTAATGGGGGCCGAGGCCGCCGGTGAAGACCACGGGCAGGGGCTGGCCGTCCCGCAGCACCGTCAGGATCTGCAGGATGTCGCGGGCGGCCTCCTGCAGGATCGCCTCGGCGGCCGGGTCGCCCTGCAGCATCTCGGGCGCCAGCCGGGCGAAGTCGCCGGGGCGGGCGCGGTTGCCGAACTCGATGATCCCCTCGATCCCGCCATGGCGGTCCAGCATGGCCTGCAGCAGCGGCGTCATCGGTGCTAGCCCGTCGCCCGCCCGCATCGCCTGCGCCAGAAGGCTGCGCCCCAGCACCGCGCCGCTGCCCTGATCGCCCATCAGGAAGCCGCGCCCGCCGACCTGGAGGACCTCGCCCGCGCGCTGGCGCACGAAGACCGATCCCGTGCCCATCGCGGCCAGCACCCCGTCGCGGTTCCCAAGCGCGCCGCGCGCCGCCGTGATCCCGTCATTGACGATGCGGATGCGGGCGAAGGGCAAGAGCCCGCGCAACTGCCGCACCGCGCCCTGCATCGCGCCGCCCGCCAGCCCCAGCACCGCGACCAGTGCCCGCGGATCGACGCCGCAGTCGCCGATGGCTTGGGCAGTCGCGGCGCGGATGCTGGCCGCCGCGCCCTCGATGTCGGTGTTGATGTTGGCGGCCCCGCCCTGGCCCTGGCCCAGCAGGCGCCCCCGGGCGTCGCACAGCGCCGCCCGGCATCCGGTCCCGCCGCCATCGATTCCCAGAAAGACCGTCATCGCGCACCTCTTGGCCCCGGACCCTAGCGAAGCCCGACCGGCCCGGGAAGCCGAAACCGGCGGTTCATCCCGTGCGACGAGAGGGGTTTACAGGATGCGGCGTTTTGTCATGATCACCCCCAAGCGACGCGGAGTCGGGCGAAGGGCTTGGGGACGCATGCGCCCGGGGGGACCGGGACCGATCCGGTGCCGCGAACCAACAGCGGCCCGTCAGAGGCCCGATCACAGGGAGACCACCATGACCCGAACCCTTCGCCTGGCGCTGCTGGCCAGCACGGTCCTTGCCGGCGCAAGTCTGGGAAGCGCAGCCGCGGCTCAGGACGTGACGCTGACCATCGAAAGCTGGCGCAACGACGACCTGCAGATCTGGCAGGACACCATCATCCCCGCCTTCGAGGCCGCGAACCCCGGCATCGGCGTGGTCTTCGCGCCCACCGCGCCCGCCGAATACAACGCCATCCTGAACTCCAAGCTGGATGCGGGCTCGGCGGGCGACCTGATCACCTGCCGCCCCTTCGATGCCTCGCTGGAGCTGTTCACTTCCGACAAGCTTGCCGACCTGACCGATCTGGCGGCGATGGAGAATTTCTCGGACGTGGCGAAATCGGCCTGGCAGACCGATGACGGGGCGGCGACCTTCTGCGTGCCGCTGGCCTCGGTCATTCACGGTTTCATGTACAACCGCACCGCCTTCGACGAGCTGGGGCTGGAGCCGCCCGCGACGATGGACGAGTTCTACACCCTGCTGGACGCGATCCAGGAGGACGGCACCTACATCCCCATGGCCATGGGAAGCGCCGACCAGTGGGAGGCGGCGACGATGGGCTACCAGAACATCGGCCCGACCTTCTGGAAGGGCGAGGAGGGCCGCCGCGCGCTGATCGCGGGCGAGCAGTCCCTGACCGACGAGGGCTGGGTCGAGCCTTTCCGCCATCTGGCCCGGTGGGGCGCCTATCTGGGCGAGGGGTTCGAGGCGCAGACCTATCCCGACAGCCAGAACCTGTTCACCCTCGGCCGCGCCGCCATCTATCCCGCCGGCAGCTGGGAGATCGGCGTCTTCACCCCGCAGATCGACGGCGCCTTCGAGATGGGGGCCTTTCCGCCCCCCGTCCTGGCCGAGGGCGATACCTGCTATATCAGCGATCATACCGACATCGCCCTGGGCCTGAATGCGGCCTCGCCCAATGCGGACGCGGCGCGGACCTTCCTCGAATGGGTGGGATCGGCCGAGTTCGCCACGCTCTATGCCAATGCGCTGCCGGGGTTCTTCTCGCTGAACTCGGCGCCGGTCGAGATGGAGGATCCGCTAGCGCAGGAGTTCGTGGGCTGGCGCGAGACCTGCGAGCCGACGATCCGGTCGACCTATCAGATCCTGTCGCGCGGCACCCCGAACCTGGAGAACGAGACCTGGAATGCCAGCGCCAACGTGCTGGCCGGGACCGAGACGCCCGAGGATGCGGCCGCAAGGCTGCAGGAGGGGCTGGCGTCCTGGTACGAGCCGCAGCAGTGACCGGGGGCCTGCCCTGACGGGCAGGCGACAAGCCGGGGGCTTCGCGCCCCCGGACCCCCGCGGGATATTTTCGTGAAGAAGAAAGGGCTGGGCATGGCGGGGCGGCGGGCGGTGCGCTGGCATATCGGGGTGTTCCTGGCGCCGGCCGTGCTGGTCTATACGGCGATCATGATCGTGCCGCTGCTGGGCACGCTGAACCTGTCGCTGTTCGCGCGCGGCGAGGAGGGGCGCGTGTTCGTGGGGCTGGCGAATTTCGCGACGCTCTTTGGGGATCCGCGCTGGTCGGGGGCGTTCTGGAACGCGCTTGGCAACAATGCCTGGTTCTTCCTGATCCACATGCTGGTGCAGAACCCGGTGGGGGTGGCGCTGGCGGCGCTGCTCTCCTCGCCCCGGCTGCGGATGGCGGCGTTCTATCGGACGGCGATCTTCATTCCGACGATCCTCAGCTTCGTGATCGTGGGATTCGTGTGGAAGCTGATCCTGTCGCCGATCTGGGGGATCGCGCCGGGGATGCTGGACGGCATCGGGCTGCGGTCGCTGTTCGCCCCCTGGCTGGGGCGCGAGGAATATGCGCTGACGACGCTGGCGCTGATCTCGGTCTGGCAGTTCGTGGGGATCCCGATGATGCTGATCTATGCGGCCCTGCTGTCGATTCCTGACGAGGTGATCGAGGCGGCCGAGATCGACGGCATCACCGGTTGGTCGCAGTTCCGGAAGATCAAGCTGCCGCTGATCCTGCCCGCGATCGGGATCATCAGTATCCTGACCTTCGTGGGCAATTTCAACGCGTTCGATCTGCTCTATGTGAGCCAGGGGGCGCTGGCGGGGCCGGACTTCTCGACGGACATCCTGGGGACGTTCCTCTATCGGACCTTCTTCGGGTTCCAGCTGCAGCTGGGCGATCCGCATATGGGCGCGGCCATCGCCACGGCGATGTTCGGGATCATCCTGCTGGGCGTCTGCGTCTATCTGTTCGGCATCCAGCGGCGGCTGCGCCGCTATCAGTTCTGACGGGGGCGGCATGAGCCTGGCCCGCCGGTCCCTTGCGCGCAGCATCGCCGCCCATGCGGTGCTGATCACCTATACCGTGATCGCGCTGTTCCCGGTCTTCGTCATCGTGGTCAACAGCGTCAAGTCGCGCCGGGCGATCTTTGCCGATCCGCTGGCCTGGCCCACGGCCGAGACCTTCGATCCGGTCGGATACCAGACGGTGCTGCGGCAGGGCGATTTCCTGCTGTATTTCCAGAACTCGATGATCGTGACGGTGGCCAGCCTGTTCTTCGTCCTGCTGTTCGGGGCGATGGCGGCCTTCGCGCTGTCGGAATACCGCTTCCGGGGCAACAGCCTGATGGGGCTGTATCTGGCGCTTGGGATCATGATCCCGATCCGGCTTGGCACGGTGGTGATCCTGCAGATGATGGTGGCCAGCGGGCTGGTCAACACGCTGACGGCGCTGGTGCTGGTCTATACCGCGCAGGGGCTGCCCCTGGCGGTGTTCATCCTGTCCGAGTTCATGCGCGGCGTGTCCGACGATCTGAAGAATGCGGGGCGCATCGACGGGCTGTCGGAATACGCGATCTTCTTCCGGCTGGTGCTGCCGCTGGTGCGGCCCGCGATGGCGACGGTGGCGGTCTTCACCATGATCCCGATCTGGAACGACCTGTGGTTCCCGCTGATCTTGGCGCCGTCCGAGGCGACCAAGACGATCACCTTGGGCAGCCAGGTCTTCATCGGGCAGTTCGTCACCAACTGGAACGCGGTGCTGGCGGCGCTGAGCCTTGCCATCCTGCCGGTTCTGGTGATGTATCTGATCTTCTCGCGCCAGCTGATCCGGGGCATCACCGCAGGAGCCGTCAAATGATCAGGGTGCTTGTCGTGGGCCTGGGGAACATGGGGATCAGCCATGCGCTGGCCTATCACCACAGCCCCGAGTTTGAGATCGTGGGGCTGGTCAACCGCAGCGCGCCCGATCTGCCCGAGGCACTGGCGGGCTATCCGGCCGGCACCGATTTTGCCGAGGCGCTGGCGCGGCTGGCCCCCGATCTGGTCTGCGTGGCGACCTATTCCGACAGCCATGCCGACCTGGCGGTGGCCGCGATGCGGGCGGGGGCGCATGTGTTTGTCGAGAAGCCGCTGGCGACCTCGGTCGCCGATGCGCGGCGGGTGGTGGAGTGCGCGGCCGAGACCGGGCGCAAGCTGGTCGTGGGATACATCCTGCGCCACCATCCCAGCTGGCAGCGGCTGATCGCCGAGGCGCGGGCCTTGGGCGGGCCCTATGTGTTCCGGCTGAACCTGAACCAGCAGTCGTCAGGCCCCACATGGGAGGTGCACAAGGCGCTGATGCGCACCACGCCGCCCATCGTCGATTGCGGCGTCCATTATGTCGACGTGATGTGCCAGATCACCGATGCCGCACCGATCGAGGTGCGCGGCATGGGCCTGCGCCTGTCGGACGAGATCGCGCCCGACATGTACAATTACGGCCATTTCCAAGTGATCTTCGAGGACGGGTCCTGCGGCTGGTACGAGGCCGGGTGGGGGCCGATGATGTCGGACACCGCCTTCTTCGTGAAGGACGTGATCAGCCCGCGCGGCGCCGTCTCGATCCGCATGGCCGAGGATGCGCGCTCGGACGACATCGACACGCATACGCGCACGGCCCGCCTGCGGGTGCATCGCGCCGGCATCGGCACGCAGGATCTGGACATGACGGACGAGCCCGGCCACCAGCAGCTCTGCGACGCGCAGGCGGGTTTCGTGGCCCGCGCCATCGGAGGTGATCTGGACCTGACGCGGCACATGGGCGATGCGGTGGCCTCGCTGGCCGTCTGTCTGGCGGCGGATGAAAGCGTGCGATCCGGCCAGCCGGTGCGCCTGTGACGGAGGATGCGATGGACGCCCTGACCCTGACCCAGGTCACCAAAAACTTTGGCCGCACGCAGGTCATCGACGGCATTGACCTGGCCGTCGCGCCGGGCGAGTTCTGCGTCTTCGTCGGCCCCTCGGGCTGCGGGAAATCGACGCTGCTGCGGATGATCGCGGGGCTGGAGGACGTCACCTCGGGGCAGATCGCCATCGGGGGGCGGCGGGTCAATGATCTGCCCCCGGCGCGGCGCGAGATCGCGATGGTCTTCCAGTCCTATGCGCTCTACCCGCATCTGAGCGTGCGCGACAACATGGGGCTGGCGCTGCGGCAGGCGGGCACGCCCAAACCGCAGGTGCTGGCGGCCACCGACCGCGCCGCCGACATGCTGTCCCTGACGGCGCTGCTGGACCGCCGCCCCGCCGATCTGTCGGGCGGGCAGCGCCAGCGCGTGGCCATCGGCCGCGCCATCGTGCGCCGCCCCAGGCTGTTCCTGTTCGACGAGCCTCTGTCGAACCTGGACGCCGCGCTGCGCGTCGCCACCCGGATCGAGATCGCGCGCCTGCACCGCGAACTGGGCGCGACCATGATCTATGTGACCCATGATCAGGTCGAGGCGATGACGCTGGCCCACAAGATCGTCGTGCTGCGCGCGGGCCGGGTCGAACAGGTAGGCGCGCCCATGGACCTCTACAACGATCCCGACAACCGCTTCGTGGCGGGCTTCATCGGCAGCCCGGCGATGAACTTCCTGGATGCCGGGGCGCTCGGCCTGCGCTCGGACAGCCTGGGGGTGCGGCCCGAGCATCTGGCGATCTCGGCGCAGGCGGGGACGATCCCGGGGCGCGTCAGCCATCTGGAACGCTTGGGCGGCGAGACGCTGAGCTATGTCCAGACCGAGGCGCATGGGCTGCTGACCGTGCGCCAGTTCGGCGAACACGACCATGCGGTGGACGGTCCGGTCTGGGTGACGCCGGACCTGACCCGCGCGTTCCATTTCAACGCCGAGGGAGGGCGGCTGCGGACCTGAACCGCCTTCCGGTTGTGTAAACCTTGTAGTTTAGCCCGAAACTTTGCACAGTGCCCCGAGGGAAGCCATCGGCGGGGTGTCGGAATGTATGACGAAGCGAAGCTGGAGGACGAGGCGGGACGGCTGGCCGCGCTGCGGCGCTATCACGCGCTGGACACGGCGCCCGAGACCGAGTTCTCGCAGATCGTCGGGCTGGTGCGCGACATCTTCCAGGTCGATCAGGCGGCGGTCACCCTGATCGACCGCAAGCGGCAGTGGATGATGGCTTCGGCGGGCGGACCCCGGGCCGAATGCCGCCGCGAGGATGCCTTCTGCAACCACACGATCCGGTCCGCGAAGCCGATGGCAATCCCCAACCTGCTGGAGGACGACCGCTTCCGCGACAACCCCTTCGTGCAGGGCGATACGCATATGCGCGCCTATCTGGGCGTGCCGCTGACCTCGCCCGAGGGCTACAATGTCGGCGCGCTCTGCCTGCTGCACAGCGCGCCGCGCCCGTTCACGGCCACCGATGCGGATATTCTGGTGCGGTTTTCCGAACTCGTCGTCTCGCAATTGGAGATGCGGCTGATCGCGCAGCAGGACGAGCTGACCGGCACCCTGTCGCGCCGCGCCTTCCTGCAACGGCTGGACGGGGCACTGGCCTCGCCGGATCCCTTCGCGCTGGTGGTGATGGATCTGGACCTGTTCAAGGCGATCAACGACGGGTTCGGCCATCCCGTGGGCGACATCGTGCTGAATCCACGGCCCAGATGATCGGCGGCCAGGTCCGGTCGGGCGACGCCTTCGGCCGCTTGGGCGGCGAGGAATTCGGGCTGCTGCTGGCGGGCGCCGACAGCCGCGATGCGATGGCCCTGGCCGACCGCATCCGCGCCCATGTCGGCGCGCAGGTCATCGCCGAGACGGGCCGCCCGGTGACGCTGAGCCTGGGGGTGGCGATGCGCATGGCCGCCGACGACCGCATCTCGATGCTGCGGCGCGCGGATCTGGCGCTCTACGAGGCCAAGCATGACGGGCGCAACCGCACGGTCCTGGCCCGTGCGGGCGAGGCCGCCTGCTGACGGGGCGATCCCCGATCCTCCGAGTCTTTCAGGCGGGAACAAAGCGCCCCTCCACCGGTTCAGGCGCCCGATGACCGACACCCTGCCCAAGCGGCCGCGTCATTGCCCGGTCGGGACATCTTGTCCCACGGCCGGGCCGCCGCCTGACAGCAACCGGAGACAGACATGTTCTATACCGACAACAAGCTGCAATTCCCCGTCCGCGTCGACAGCCCCGATCCCCTCTTCGCGCGGGCCCTCCAGCAGGCCATCGGCGGCGTCGAGGGCGAGATCCGCGTCGCCATGCAGTATTTCTTCCAGGCCTGCGGCGCGCGCGGCGATGTCCGCTTCCGCGACCTCTTGATGAACACCGCCGCCGAGGAGCTGGGCCATATCGAGATGCTGGCCACCGCCGTGGCGCTGAACCTGGAAGGCGCGCCCTTGGCCCTGCAGGAAGAGGGCGCCCGCGACAAGGCGGTCGAGGCCGTGATGGGTGGCATGAACCTCAAGAACCTGCTCTCGGCGGGCATGTCGGCCATGCCGGTGGACAGCGACGGCGTACCGTTCAACATGTCCCACATCTATGCCAGCGGGAACATCGCCGCCGACATGACCGCCAATATCGCGGCGGAATCGACCGGTCGCATCCTGGCCGTGCGCCTGTACAACATGACGCCCGATGCCGGGATGAAGGAGATGCTGTCCTATCTGATCGCCCGCGACACCATGCACCAGAACCAGTGGATGGCCGCATTGGAGGAACTGGGCGGCGCGCGGGGCGTCTTCCCGATCCCCAACAGCTTCCCGCAGGAGCAGGAAAACCAGGACTTCAGCTATGCCTATCTGGGCTTCCAGGCGGATGGCAGCGCACCCGCACCGGGCCGCTGGTCCGAGGGTCCCTCGGTCGACGGCAAGGGCACCTTCGTGACGCAGCCGATGGGCGCGCTTGGCGAACAGCCCGATCTGGGCCCGGCCAAGCCGAACAGCGGCGCGCAGGTCGAACAGATGTGATCCAAGGCCCCGGGGCCGAACTGACGGGGGCGGACCCGGCATTGCGCCGGGCCCGCCCTTTCTCGTGCCGGGGATCCGATGCCCCTTGGCTGCGCCCGCATCAGGTCGGGCTGCGGTCGGCCCATCCGGCGAAGATCCGTTCCAGCGCCACCACGATGTAATAAAGGACGATCCCCAGCCCGGCCAGGGCCAGCAGCACCGCAAACATCAGCGGATAGTCGGAATTGGTGCGCCCGCTGTCGAACAGCGCGCCCAGGCCCCGCCCGTGGGGCGAGACGATCTCCATCAGGTTGGTGCCGATGAAGGCCAGCGTGACCGCGACCTTCAGCGCGCCGAAGAACTCGGGCAGGGTCTTGGGCAGGGCGATCTTGCGAAAGATCGTCAGCTTGGACGCGCCGAGCGAGCGCAGGATGTCGCGGTATTCCGGCTCCAGCGTGGACAGCCCGATTGAGACCGACACCGCGATGGGAAAGAAGCTGATCATGAAGGCGATCAGCACCGTGTTGAAGTCATGCGCGCCCACGAACATCAGCGCCACGATGGGCACCACGGTCGCCTTGGGCACGGCATTGAACCCCACCAGCAGCGGATAGAGCGCGTCGCGCATGGTGCGCGAGAAGCCCATGACCATGCCGAGCGCGGTGCCGAAGACCACCGCCAGCAGCAGCCCCGCCACGGTGCGCCACAGCGTCTGCCAGCCCATCACCACGAACAGCTCGGCATAGCGGACATAGGCCGGACCCAGATCCGAGGGCGAGGCCATGCGATAGTTGGGCCACTGGTTCCACCAGACCAGAGCCTCCCACAGGCCGAGGAAGATCAGGATGGCCAGGACGGGGATGGCGATGCGGCGCAGGCTCATGCGGGGACCTCGGCCCGGCCTTGGGCGATCTGGATCTGGTGGCGCAGCAGGTTCAGGCGTTCGGCCGCGTCGGGGGTGTAGAGGTCGTCCAGCGTCCGGGCGGTGCCGCCCGGCACGGCCATGCGGTATTGCGCCGTGGCCGGGCGGCCCGACAGCACCACCACCTCGTCGGCCAGGAACAGCGATTCCCGCAGGTCATGGGTGATGAGCAGAGTGGTGAACGGCTCCTGCCGGCGCAGCGCGTGCATGGTCTGCCACAGATCCTCGCGGGTGAAGGCGTCCAGCGCGCCGAAGGGCTCGTCCAGGATCAGCACCTCGGGCTTGTGGACGATGGCGCGGCACAGCGAGGCGCGCTGGCGCATGCCGCCCGACAGCTCGGACGGGCGCTTGTCCTCGAACCCCTCCAGACCCACCAGCGCCAGCAGTTCGCGGGCGCGGGCCACGCGGTCGCGCCGCGGCATGCGCGGGGTCACGATCTCCAGCGGCAGGATCACGTTGTCCAGGATCGACCGCCATTCCAGCAGGACCGGGTTCTGGAAGGCCATGCCCACCGTGCTGCGCGGGCCGCGCACGGCCTCGCCATGCAGGAAGACCTCGCCCCGGTCGGGCTTCATCAGCCCCGCGATCAGCCGCGTCAGGGTGGATTTCCCGCAGCCCGAGGGGCCGACGACGGCGCAGAACGCGCCCTCGGGGATGGCCAGCGACAGATCGTCCAGAACCGGCAGCGGGCCGTTGGGCGTCTTGTAGGCATGGGTGACATGCCGGATCTCGACGGTGTTGGTCATGCGCGCGGATCAGTCCATCGTCAGGCTGCCGTCATCGGGCAGCCAGGCGTCGCTGAAATAGAGCGCGGGGTCGGGCTCGTTCTGGAACTCGTAGGTCAGCTTGATCTGTTCGACCGCATTGGCGAGCCGGTCCGGATCGACATTGCCCATGCCGTTCTCCGTGACCCACTCGGTCATCACGTTCTGCTCCATCGCCAGGGTCAGGCGCTGCAGTTCCAGATCCGCATCCATCCCTGGATTGCGCGAGCCGAGCGCCGCGATCGCGGCCTCGGGGTCGGCGGCGGTGTCCTTCCACCCGGCGGCAACCGCGCGCAGGAAGCCGGTCACGGCCTCGGGGTTCTCGGCGGCGAAGTCGGTGTTCACGATCACCGCATTGCCGTACAGATCCACGCCGTGATCGGCCATCAGGATCACCGACAGATCGTCGCCGTCCACGCCAAGCCGCATGGTGTTCAGATAGGACGTGAACGAGAACCCGGTGACCGCCGCCACCTTGCCCTCGGCCAGCATCGGCTCGCGCGTGGGGAAACCCACCGGCTCGATGGTGATGCGGTCCATGTCCAGGTCGTTCTCGGCGGCGAAGATCGGGAACTGCGCCCAGGCCCCGTCCGGGGGCGGGGCGCCCAGGACCTTGTCCATCAGGTCGGCGGGTTCGCTGACGCCAAGCGACTTGCGCCCGATCACCGCGAAGGCGGGCTTGTCATAGACCATCATCGCCGCGATCACCGGGGCGCCGGGGTTCTGGTCCAGGAAGCGGACCAGGCTGTTGATGTCGGCAAAGCCCACCGGGAAGGCGCCGGTCGCCACCTTGGGGATCGCGTCCAGCGAGCCCTCGCCCGCCGTCACCTCGACCTCCAGCCCCTCGGCCTCGAAATGGCCCTGATCGACGGCCACGAAATAGGGCGCGGCGGGGCCTTCGAAGCGCCAGTCCAGCGCGAAGGGCATCGAGGTCTGGGCCGCCGCCGCCCCGGTCATCAGAAGGGTGGCGGCAAGCGGGGCGAGGGAGCGGTGGAACATGGGTCGGCAACCTTCCTGACGGGCGATGGGTGCCGCGACTTTGGGCAGCAACGCCGGGGCGGTCAAGCGACAGGTCGCGGGGCGAAGCCGTCGGTCCGGGTTGCTGCCCGAAAATCAGGCAGACACGCCGCCGCGCAGGCCGGTCAGATAGCTGGCCAGATTGTCGCCCAGCACGGGCTGCAGATAGCCGCCCTCCTGCACGTTCAGGACCGGCAGGCCAGCCGCCGCGATGGCCGCAGCGATCCGCGCGAAGCCCTGGGTCGTGACGGTCATCCCTTGGAACGGGTCGCCCTCATGCGCGTCCAGCCCCAGGGCCACGACGATGACCGAGGCGCCGAAGGCCGCGATCTGGTCCAGCGCGCCCGCCAGCGCCTGCAGATAGGCCGCGTCCCCGCTGCCCCGCGCCAGAGGCAGGTTCAGGGTATAGCCCGTGCCCCGCCCGATCCCGCATTCCTGCGCCCCGCCCGCGTAGAAGGGATAGAACTCGGCCGGATCGACATGGATCGAGACGGTCAGCACGTCGTCGCGATCCTCGAAGATGCCCTGCGTGCCGTTGCCGTGATGCACGTCGATGTCCAGGATCGCGGGCCGGTGCCCCGCCGCGCGCAGATGCTGCGCCGCGATGGCGGTGTTGTTGAGAAAGCAGAACCCCCCCGCCACCTCGCGATAGGCATGGTGCCCCGAGGGACGGCACAGCGCATAGGCCCACCGCTCGCCGCGCAGGATCGCATCCGCCGCCGTCAGGGCCGATTGCGCCGACCAGTAGACCGCGTCCCAGGTCGCGGCCGAGACGGGGCAGGAGGTGTCGGCGTTGTGAAAGCCGATCTGCGCCTCGGTGCCGGTCGCGTAATGGACGTTGCGGTCGGGCGCAATGCGGCTTGGCACGACCTCGTCCAGGCCCGGCACCTCGGCGGCGCGGCGCGCGTGGATGCCGCGCAGATAGGTCAGGTAGCGCGGCGTGTGGATCGCGGCCAAGGGCGCCATACCGTGATCGACGGGCGGGACAGGCTGCAGCCCCGCGCGGGCCACGCCTGCCAGCAGCGCCTCGACCCGGGCGGGGCGGTCGGGGTTCTGCACGATCTTGCCATCCACCAGCCGGAAGCGGGGATCGTGCAGGCGCTGGCGGTCGTCGAAGATCACGGTCATGGGGTCGTCCTTGGAATGGTCTTGCCGGGGTTGAGGATGCCTTGGGGGTCCAGCGCGTCCTTGATGGCACGCATCACCTCCAGCGCGACGGGGTCCTTGTGCCGCGCCATCGGCGCCAGCTTCGAGATGCCGACCCCGTGCTCGGCCGAGAAGGTGCCCGCCATCCCGACCGCCAGCGCGTCGATCTGCGCCCTGAGCGCGAATTTCAGCGCCGGATCGTCGCGCGAGGGCCAGCAGGTGTAATGGATGTTGCCGTCGCCCAGATGCGCGACCGACAGCACCTCGCATCCGGGGTCGATCTCGCGCAGCAGCGGCTCGATCCGGCGCAGGAAGTCGGGGACCACGTCGCGGGGCAGGGCGATGTCGGTGTCCAGCACCGGGCGGCGGGCGAAGGCGATCTCGGCCGCCGCCTCGCGCCGCGCCCACATGGCACGCCGCTGCGCCTCGCTGGCGGCGATGACGGCATCCGCGATGATCCCGGCCTCCAGCTGGGTCGTCAGGATCTGCTCGACGCGCTCGGCCAGATCGCCCGCGCGGGTGGCGGCCAGCTCGACCAGCAGGTTGACGGGATGGGACGCGTCGAAGGGCTCGCGCGCGCCGGGATGCAGGGCCAGATGCCCCTCGATGAAGGCGCGGGGCATGAACTCGAAGGCCACGACCGCATCGCCCGAGGCGTCCTGGATGGTGTTCAGCAGATCGGTCGCGGCATCCAGCGAGGCCATGGCGACCATCGCCGTCACCCGTTCGGCCGGGCGGGGATGCAGCTTCATCACGGCGGCGGTGATGATGCCCAGCTGCCCCTCGGCCCCGATCATCAGGTCGCGCAGGTCCAGGCCGGAATTGTCCTTGTGCAGCGCCTGCATCAGGTCCAGCACCCGCCCGTCGGCCAGCACCACCTCCAGCCCCAGGCACAGCTCGCGCGTGTTGCCATAGCGCAGCACGTTGGCGCCGCCCGCATTGGTCGACAGCACGCCGCCGATCATCGCCGATCCCGCCGCCCCGAAGGACAGGGGAAAGATCAGCCCGTGATCGTCCGCCGCCGCATCCAGGGCGGCGACGATCACCCCGGCCTCGACCACCGCGACGCGGGACCGGGGGTTGATCTCGCGGATGCGGTTCATGCGGTCCAGCGACAGCACGATCGCGTCCTGCCCCATCGCCCCGCCGTTGAGCCCGGTCTTGCCCGAGACCGGCACCACCGGCAGGCCCCGCGCACCCGCCAGCCGCAGGACCGCCGCCACCTGATCGCGGTCGGCGGGGCGGGCGACGGCCAGCGGCTCGCCGTGATACTGGCCGGTCCAGTCGCTGATCCAGGGAGCCATGTCCGCGCCGGTCAGGACATGCGGCGCCCCCAGGATCTGGGACAGGTCTGCGGTCAGGTCGGTCATGGGGTCTTCCTCGGGCAGGGTATCGGCGGGGTCAGCCTACAGGCCCGCGCGGGGCATCGGAAGAGGGATGGGGCGACCGGCTCAGATCCGCCAGATGATCAGCACCACCGAGGCCCCCAGGGCCGCCATGCCCGCCAGCTCGACCGCCCGCAACCGCTCGCGAAAGACCACGACCGAGGCGAGGATCGAGAAGATCAGCTCGACCTGCCCCAGGCTGCGGACATAGGCGGCGTTCTGCAGCGCGAAGGCGGTGAACCAGCCCAGGCTGCCCAGCACCCCGGTCACGCCCACGGGCAGCACCGCCCGCCAGCGGGTGGCGACGCGTGACAGCTCGCCCGGTTCGCGCAGCGCCAGCCACAGGGTCATCACCAGCGTCTGGAACCCGGTCGCCGCGACCAGCGCCACCAGCGCACGGACCAGCGCCTGCGGGTGATCGACCTGCAGGGTGGCGGCGCGATAGCCGATGGCCGACAGGCCGAACAGCGCGCCCGCCGTCAGCCCCAGCATCAGCGCGCGCCGATCCACCCCCTGCGCGGCCCAGCCCCCCGCCGGGCGCGACAGCAGCAGGACACCCGCCGTGCCCACCAGTATCGCGGCCAGCCCGTCGGGCGAGACCGGCTCGGACAGAAGCAGCGCCGAGAGGGCGGCGACCAGCAGCACCTCGGTCTTGGTGAAGGCGATGCCTACCGCGAAGGACCGGGTGGCAAACAGCGCGACCGTGGCCAGCGTCGCCACGATCTGCGCCAGCCCCCCGGCCATCGCCCACAGCCAGAAGCCGGGCGACAGTGCCGGCATCCCGTCCCCGCGTGTGATCAGCAGCGCGGCCAAGGCGACCCCCGCCAGCGGCGCGGCGAAGACGAAGCGCGCATAGGTCGCCCCGCCGGTCGACAGCCCCGCCGCCCGCAACCCCTTCTGCAGCATGAACCGCCAGGTCTGCACGGCAGCGGCGGCTAGGGTGATGAGGACCCAGGGTTCCATCGTCGGCTCCGATCGCACGGTCCGCGCGGGGTAGCGCCGGGGAAGGGGGAGGGCAAGGGTAGCGAAGATAGGATCTGAGGTTCGTTCCGCTCAGGGCTCAACGGTCCGACAGGGTGCTGTCACGGGCGGAACAATGAAGGTGGGCTTGGCGCGCGACAGTCCGTTCAACTCTTGGCACTCGTTTGCTTCTGCAAAAGTCACCTTGGAGTAGAGCAAAATTCTCTCGGACTGCGTCTAGCAACCTGTTCGGCGCGGATCGCTTGGGTCCAGAACCCATACCTCTGCCTGCGTCAGTTCTCTCCGGTCGAGTTCCAAGGCCTGTCGTTTTGCGCCTCTGTCCGTCAACAGATAGTGGCCTTCGCTATAGCCTGCCAGATGTCGCGAAAAGACGCCAAGGGCGTAACCCAGTATCAGCTTTTGCTGCGCAAACGGGGTATCGTCATAGAGTGCCGCGACCTGAAAGATGCTCGTGAGGTTGTAAAGCGATGCGGCCTCTGCTCGCTGTCCGTGAAAGATCAGCGCGGTCAGGCCGTCATACCAGCCAAGCCGTGATTTGTAACGCTGCATCTGTCACCTGCATGCCTGACCCATCTTGATGGGCGAATGAACCATGGCTCCGTCCGGCATGCTACGTCAAACGATGAGTAGTACTGGCAGCGCAGAGGTGTCGGCCATTCGCGCTCGTGGAAAAGCCGAAGGACCAGAGACCAGGTCGGTTTGGGTGAAGGTGCTTCCTTGGCGGTGCCCCATCATGGTCAAAAGAAAAGGCCCCGCAGGTGCGGGGCCTTTCGGGATTGCGGGGGCTGTCGGTTCAGACCTTGGGTGTTCCGGTCGCGTTCGGCGTTCCCGTCGTGCCCGAAGCGCCGGTCGACCCGGTCGCGGCAGGTGTTCCCGAGGGTGCCGTGCCGGCGGTCGGCTTGTCTGCCTTGTCGTCGGTCAACTCGTCCTTGGCGGCGGCGACCACGTTGGAGGCGGCGGACTTGGCTTCGTCCAGACCGGCCGAGACGGCGTTGCCGACGCGGCTCTTCTCTTCCTGGTAGACGGCCTCGGCCTCGTCGAAGAGCTGGTCGCGATAGTCGCCCATCAGCTCGTCCTCGCGCCGGGTGCCGGGCAGCATGGCGCCCAGGGCCGCGCCGCCGATCAGGGCCAGCGCGCCGAAGAGCAGCGGCTCGCTGTCATAGCTGCGCGCGACCTTGCGGTTGGCCTGCGCCAGCTGGCGGTGGGCGGCGTCGCTGGCGTCCAGCGCCTTGCGGCGCGCGGTCTCGATCCGCTGGCGGGCCTCGTCGCCCAGGCCCTCGGTGCCTTCTCTCAGGCGGTCGCGCAGATGGCGCGCCTTGTCTTTTGCCATGTCCGTCATGCCATGCTCCTTGCTGGATCCGGTGGTCAGGCCGGAAAAAATGCCCGAGGTGCGGCTCGTCGTCCGGTCCGTCGCCTGTCCTTGGTCCGACGCCCAACCCGGGGGCTGCGCCATCGGCCGGGGCGCGCGGGCGGGGGTCGGTGCCGGGGTGGGGGTCGGCGCGAGGACCGGGGTCGCGGGGCGGTCGTGGCGCACGGGCCGGTCGTCCGAGGACGCGCCGAAGCCGTGGACCGGGTCATGGCCGCGCCCGAAGATCATCCAGGCCAGACCGATGCCGGTCAGGCCCAGGGCCACGGGATTGGCGCGGGCTGCGGCGCTGGCCGATTCGGCCCATTCCGCGCCGTTCCTGCGGACCGAGCCGGTCAGGCGGCGCGACAGGCCGTCCAGCGACAGCTCGCTCTGCAGGTCGTCGAGGGTGCGGCGCAGGGCCTCGCGGTCCTTCTCGATCTCGCGTTCGATATGGTCGGGATTGTCGGCGTCATGCGTCATGATAGGCTTCCTTCACCGCGCTTGCGTCGCGCTGGACATTCTCGGCCGTGCGCGTCGGCATGAGGTTTTCGGGCTTCAGATCGGCCATGCCCTTGCGCAGCAGCACATAGGCCAGGATCGCCAGGATCACGCCGACGATCACCGCGCTCCAGATCGGGCCGAGGTCGGTCTCGGCCAGGGCGGCGACCAGGGCGGCGGTCAGCACGTTCAGCGTGACGATGCCCAGGACGGCGGCGGCCGCGACCATGCCCAGACCCGCGCCGGCGCGGGTCAGGTTCTGGCGCATCTCGGCCTTGGCGAGGGTGATCTCCTTGCGGACCAGTTCGCCCGAGAGGCGCAGGGCGTCGGAGGCCAGCGAGGCGGGGTTCTGCGAGCGGACGGGATCAGGCATGCGAGCCTCCGTCGTTGCGGCCACCGGCGCCGGGGATGGGGCCGGTCGGGGCGGGGCCAGTCGGAACGGTGCCGGTGGGGACCGCGCGAGCGGCGCTGGCGGCCGAGGGGGTGACGGTGGCGGTGCCGGCCGGGCCGACCGTCGCAGGGGCGTCCGGGGACGGGCGGCGGGTCATGCCGGCGTCGCCGAAGCCGCTGGTGTTCATGGGGGTCGAGGACGGGACGGAGCCCGCGCGCAGGAAGCGGATCGCGGCGAAGCCCGCCAGGGCCGAGAGGCCCAGGAAGGCGCCCGGCTGGCGGCGCGCGAAGCTGCGCACGTCCTCGACCATCTGGGCCGGGTCGGTCGCGTTCAGGCTGCCCGCCAGACCGCTGACGCTGTCGGCGGCGCGGTCGAACATGGTGGCGATGGACGAGTCCGGGTCGATCTCGGACCCAGCCTTGCGCAGGCCCGCGGCCACGCTTTCGGCGCGCTCGGCGATGCCCGAGCGCAGGTCCTTCTCGCGGCGCGTGACCTCGTCCTTGACGCTGCCCGCGAGGCGCGAGGCCTGGTCCGTGGCCTCGGACGCGATGTTGTCCTTGGCGGAGGTGCCGGTCGCCTTGGTGTGCGGATCGTCGACGGTCATCTGGGATCTCCTTCGGTTTGGATCGGTCTTGGCCCGGGCGCGATGAACGGCTCATCGACCCCGGTTGCTGGGGGCTCCAACCGGCGAAGGCGGCCGATGTTCCAGGGCGGTTCCGGGAGGGGAGCCGCCGGGCCCCGGTGGCGGGCGCCGGAGCGGGGGTTTTGCACCCCCGCACCCCCGCAGGATATTTGGGCCAAGATGAAGGGGTTGGGTGCCGTCATGGTGCAACTTCGCCAGGGCGGGGACGTTGGCGCGGGATCTTGGAGCGGCACAGGGGTTTTTGGGGATGCAGCTGGACGAGGGAGTGGTGTTCTCGCTGTCGGATCACCTGGGGCGGCTGGCGGGGCCGCTGGAATGGCTGGTGGTGCTGATCGAGCTGTTCGCGATCGCCATCCTGATCCTGGGGGTCGTGCGGTTCCTGGGCTGGTTCCTGTCGGGCGAGGTCCTGCGGCGGGCGGCGCATGACCCGGGCCACCAGCTGAACCGCGGGCGGCTTGCGCTTGGCCGGCACATCCTGTCGGCGCTGGAGGTGCTGATCGTGGCGGACCTGATCCGCACGGTGCTTCACCTGACCTTCGACAACATCCTGCTGCTGGGCGGGCTGGTGCTGATCCGGTCCTTCATCTCGGTGAGCCTGGACTACGAGATGCGGGCGCTGGAGACGGAGTGACGGCCGGGGGCCGGCCGGTCACCTGTCGTCGGCCTCGCGCGCCCGGGCCAGGGCTTCCTGCAGGCGCAGGGCCAGTTCGCGCAGGCGCGGGGGGATGTCCTCGCGGGCGACCTCGGACATGAGATCCTGCATGGCCCGGTCCAGATGCGGATCCTCGGGCGAATTCTTGTCGTGATCGGTCATCATGTCCCCGGCTGTCCTTTCCTCGTCTGGTGGCATGCGGCCCGGCGCCTGTCACGCGATTTCATGGCTTGCGTGCGCCGGGGCATGTCACGATATGGTTGGCGGTCCGGAGCCGGGGCCGGGGCCGGGGCGTCGGTTCGGGCCGTCCTACATCATCGGCTTGCCGCCCGTCACGGCGATCGTGGCGCCCGAGACGTAGCTGGACATCGCCTCGGCCAGCATGACGTAGGCCGAGGCCAGCTCGACCGGCTGCGCGGGGCGGCCGATGGGATAGTCGGCGCCGAACTGCGCCACCTTCTCGGCGGGCATGCTGGCGGGGATCAGCGGGGTCCAGACCGGGCCCGGCGCCACGACATTGGCGCGGATGCCGCGATCGGCCAGCATCTGCGCCAGGCCCAGGGTGAAGTTCTGGATCGCGCCCTTGGTGGTGGCATAGGCCAGCAGCGTCGGGTTGGGCTGGTCCGAATTGATCGAGGCGGTGTTGATGATCGAGCTGCCGCGCGGCATATGCGCCACCGCCGCCTTGGTCAGATGGAACATCGCGTCAATATTGACCGCGAAGGTGTGGCGCCATTCGTCGTCGCTGATGTCCTCGATCCGGGCGAAGCTGCGCTGGTGGGCGGCGTTGTTCACCAGAATGTCGATGCGGCCGAATTCGGCCACCGTGCGGTCCACCACGTCGCGGCAGAACGCGGGCGAGGACAGATCGCCGGTCAGCACCAGGCAGCGGCGCCCGGCCTCGCGCACCAGGCGGGCGGTGTCGGCCATGTCGCGGTCCTCGTTCAGGCAGACCAGCGCCAAGTCGGCCCCCTCGCGGGCATAGGCGATGGCGACCGCCCGGCCGATGCCGCTGTCGCCGCCGGTGATCAGGGCGATGCGCTCGGGCAGGCGGTTCGCCCCGCGCCAGCTGTCCTCGCCGTGATCGGGAAGGGGGTCCATCTCGAGGAAGCTGCCGGGCAGGTCCTGCTGCTGTTCGGGAAAGGGCGGTGTGGGATGGTCGGTCATGGCGCGTCTCCTGCAAAACATCCGGATCTGGGCATCCGGATCTGGGGCGTGCAACCGGCACCTGCATCCGATGTTCCCGGCCTTCGGTGCCCCGGGCGCCGGCCCGCGTCGGCGCAAACCGGCCGGTCGGGGCCACGGGCTGCCCGATCGGGCCGGGATGCGCGCCGCGATGGAACCCCGCCCCGGTCGGACCTGTTGTTTCACCAGCGCAGATTGGGGGGCGCCATCCCGCATGTCCGACAATATCATGGAACACATCCCCGCCTTGCGCGCCTATGCGCGCTCGCTCTGCGGACGGGCGCATGACGCCGACGATCTGGTCCAGGAAACCCTTCTGAGGGCCATCGAATATGCCGACCGCTACAAGCCCGGCAGCTACATGCGGGCCTGGCTGTTCACGATCATGCGCAACCGCTTCTACACCAACGTCAAGAAGGCCGCGCGCGAGCGGACCGGCGGCGCGGACTGCGTGTCGGGCACGCCCATCTCGCAGCCGGGGCAGGAATGGTATCTGCGCCATCGCGAGCTGTGCGACCAGCTGGAGCGGATGCCGGCGCATTACCGCGAGGCGCTGGTCTTGGTCTCGGTCTTGGGGGAAAGCTACATCCGCGCGGCCGAGGTGATGGACTGCGACATCGGCACGGTCAAGAGCCGGGTGAACCGGGCCCGGGGGATCCTGCGCAAGGCCTTGGAACCCGAGTTCTGACGTCCGGCACGCTCGTGTACCGATCGGTTCAGTTTGAAAAAAGACCTGCGATATTCAGTGCTTCCAATGCTATGGGGAACGGCACGCGGCCAAGATGCCGCAGGTGGCCGCCGCAAATTTCTCTTTTTAAGAACAAATGTTCTAGAACGACACGTTCAAGTTGTTCCTAATGGCGGTCAGACGAAAGGAAGGCGCGCCAGATGATTCAACATCCCCATTCCAATCTGACAACCTATGTTCCCGCGCTGCGGCTGTATGCGAGGGTCCTGTGCGGCAATGCCGGGACCGGCGACGGACTGGTCGCCTGGTCGCTTCATCGGGCCGACGAGCTGGCCTGCCGCGATGCGGCCCAGAGATGCCGCTTCACGTGGCTTCTGTCCACGCTGCGCGATCTGCATCGCAGCGGCATGCTGGACCGGGCCTCGAACATGCCCTGCGCGAATGACCTTCCGGGGCACGAGGATCTGGCCCTGCTGATGACGCTGCCCCCGGCAGAGCGCGAGGCCCTGACCCTGGTCCGGTTCATGGGCTGCACGCGGGTCAACGCGGCGCGGATCATGGGCGTGTCGCGGTCCAAGGTGGACCGGCTTCTGGCCATGGCGCGCCTGCGCCTGGATGGCCCGCCGATGGGATCCGCCTGAGCCGTCGGGAACATCGCATGCCCGGAAAGGTTCCATCCCTTGCAGCGACGACTGCACATCGGGCGCCCCACGGGGCGCCGCGGGAATGGAGACGCATGACCGACAACCTACTGGCGCGGAAACTGGGACAGGTGGTCCAGTTGTCCGCCGCCGATCTGGCCCTTCTGGACGGGCTGAGCGAGCGGTCCTACACCGTCGGCTCGGGCGAGGATATCATCAAGCAGGGCGACGAGCCGCGCTATGTCCACCTGGTGCTGGACGGCATCGTCTGCCGCAACAAGGTGCTGCCCAATGGCGACCGGGCCATCGTGGGCCTGCTGCTGCCGGGCGACCTGTGCGACCTGCACATCGCGATCCTGGGGCGGATGGACCACAACATTTCGGCCCTGTCGGACTGCCGGATCGTCGACATCCCGCATCGCACGGTGGTGGAGATGACCTCCAGCTCGCGGCGGCTGGCGATGGCGCTGTGGTGGGCGACGCTGGTCGACGAGGCGATCCTGCGCGAATGGCTGGTGGGCCTGGGACGGCGCCGGGCGGACCGGCGCGCGGCGCATCTGCTGTGCGAGATCCTGGCGCGGCTGGAGGCGGTGGGGCGCGGTCAGGACCGGGTCGTGCCGCTTGGGCACCAGCAATTGGCCGATGTGCTGGGGATCACCTCGGTCCATCTGCACCGGGTGCTGGGAACGCTGAAATCGCAGGGGCTGATCGTGCAGCAGGATCGCCGCATCGTCGTGAACGACGTCGCGGCGCTGCGCGAATACGGTCAGTTCGATCCCGACTACCTGCACCGCGACGACAATCTCAGTCCGCTGGCCGAATGGATGCTGGCGGGCTGATCGCGCGTCCGGTCCGGGTTCAGCCGAACAGCAGCTTGGCGCAGCGCTTCAGGTCGACGGGCTTCTCGCACAGCGGGATGTCGCGATAGGGGGCGGCGATGGTGGTGCGGTCGTATCCCGAGGCGAAGACCACCGGCACGCCCCGCGCCCGCAGCCGGTCCACCACGTCATAGGACATGGTGCCGCCCAGGTTGATGTCCACCACCGCGCCGTCCAGCCGTTGCGTCCGCGCGATCAGGCCAAGCGCATGGTCGATGCTGGCCGCCGGCCCCACCACCTGCGCCCCCGCCGATCCGAACGAAGTCGCCAAGTCGTCGGCGGCGAAGTAGTCGTCCTCGACCAGCAGGATATGGCGGCCCGACAGCTGCGGCGCGGTCACGAGGCCATCTCCGCCATCCGCGGCCGGTCCAGCGGCAGGTCGATGCTGCAATCCAGGCAATCCGCGCCCCAGGTGATAGCTGGTCAGCGCGCCCAGGCTGTAGGGCAGGGCCTTCTCGATCAGGCGCCGGCCATAGCCGCCGTCCGAGGTCTCGGCCTCGACGGGACCGCGCAGGATGCCCTCGTCGTGCCAGTCGATCATCAGGCGGCGGCCCGTCTCGCCCTCCTCGACCCGCCAGCGGACGTTCAGCCTCCCGCCGCAGCCCGACAGCGCGCCGTATTTGCGGGCATTGGTGGCCAGCTCGTGCAGGCCCAGGGCCAGGGTCTGGACCAGCGTCGGGCGGATGCGGACCTGGGGGCCGTCCAAGCGGACCGCCTCGCCCTCCTTGGCGCCAAGCGCGTCCAGTTCCAGCCGCAGCAGGGCGCGCAGGGTGATGGGTTCCTGTTCGGCCCGCGACAGCAGGCCCTGCACCCGCGACAGCGCCGACAGGCGGTCGTTGAAGCGGTCGAGGAAGGCCGGCGTCGGGCCGGTGCCCGCCATGGTCTGGGTGGCGATGGACCGGACCACGCTGATCAGGTTGCGGGTGCGGTGCTGCAATTCGGCGACCCAGCACGCTCTGGCGTTCATGCGCTTCCTTCTGGGCCTGCACCTCGGTCGAGGTGCCCAGCCATTCGGTGATGCGGCCGGTCTTGTCGCGCACCGGGCTGGACCGGGTGCGGTGCCACAGATAGGCCTTGTCGGTGCTGCGGCGGATGCGGAATTCGGTGTCCAGCAGGCCCTCGACCCGCGCCCGGTCCCAGGCCAGCATCGCCCGGTCGCGGTCGTCGGGATGCACGACATCCAGCCAGCCCCATTGGCAGGCCTGATCCTGCGACTGCCCGGTGAAGGACATCCATTGCGGGCTGGCCCAGATCCAGTGCCCGCGGTCATGGGACCGCCAGACCAGCTGGGGGATGCCCTCCATCAGCGTGCGCAGCGATTCGTCGGCCTTGTGGCGTTCGGTGACGTCCTGGCCGATCTTGACGAAGCCGGTCAGCATGCCCTGGCGGTCGTGCAGCGCGCGCACCACGCCCTCGATGAAGACGCGCGAGCCGTCCTTGCACAGATGCTCGCGCATGTTCAGCGCCGAGCCGTTGCGGCTGGCCGCGTCGATGTCCCGGTGCGGCTGGCCGATCTTGCGATCCTCGGGGGTATAGACCAGCGCGCCGGGCCGGCCCACCGCCTCCTCGGCGGTCCAGCCGAAGACCCTCTGGGCGCCGGGCAGCCAGTCGGTGACGATGTCGTCGGGATCGGTCACGAAGATCGCGTAGTCGGTGATCGATTCGACCGTCAGGCGAAAGCGTTCCTCGGAATGGCGCAGGGCGTTCATCTTGAACAGCCGGTCGATCAGCGGCCCCAGGATGGCGCTGTAGGTGCGCAGGAACTGGATGTCGTGTTCGGTGAAGTGATGCGGCCGGGTGTCGTCGACCTGCAGCAACCCGTAGACGACACCGCCCGGCAGCATGATCGGCACGTTGGCCAGCGCCACCACGCCCTGGTCGCGCATGAACTGCGGGACCTCGAAGCGGGTCTCCTTTGCGATGTCCGGGCTGGTGATGGGGCGGCCGCAATTGATCGAATAGCTCTCGGACGAATGGTCGGACATGGGCACGCGGACCTGTCCCACGACGTCCCGGGTCCAGCCGATCCCCGCGCGCAGGAACAGGGTGCGGCCGTCGTCCTGCAGCTCCAGCACCTTGGCGCGGCGGGTGCCCAGGGCGGCGGCGACCAGCCGGCAGGCCTCGTGCAGCACCGCGTCCAGGTCGTCGTGCAGCGTGGCGAAATCGCCGAAATCGGCCAGCGTCTTCTGGCGCGCCGCGTATTTCCGGATGATGTCGTCTTCGGTCATGAAGGGCCGGACCCCGCTGATGAAATCGAATTGCAGTCTATGCACCCACAGGCAACTTCCGAGTGCAAAACGCAATAGTTTAATTCATGCCAGATTGTGGATGCAGACATGCAACAAATGTGCAACTCTATATGTCTAAGTCCGTCGAACCGGCAGTCTTGTCGCTTCATAAATTTTTCGTGCGACCCGGATTAGCGCATGTCGGTCGGGGCAGAAAACCGCCCAGACCTCTGTCTGCGATCCCGGAGGGGTGAGAAAAGACATGATGTACCGAATCATGATCGTCGAGGACGAATACTGGACCGCGATGCATCTGGCCAATGAGGCCCGCGATCGCCGCGCCATCGTCCTGGGACCGATCAGCTCGATCGAGAAGGCCGTCAAGTTCCTGGAAAGCGCCGAGCCGCCGGATGTCGCGATTCTCGACATCCAGCTGCGCTTCGACGAGGTCTTTCCCTTGGCCGACATGATGCGCGAGGCGCGGATCCCGTTCATCTTCGCCACCGGCTACGAGCCCGAAGACCTGCCCGAGCGCTTCTCGGACGTCCCGCATTTCGTAAAGCCGTTCATGGGCGGCGAATGCATCGAGGCGGTGCTGGACCTGGCGGCGGCCAAGCGCGCCGCCGAATAGCCGCGTCAGACGCCTTGCGACATGGAAAAAGGCCGGGCATCGCTGCCCGGCCTTTCGTCGTTTGGTATCCCTGACTGCGGGATCAGTTCGCCGGAGCGGGCTCCGGGCTTTGCAGCGGGACCGTCGTGGTCTCGGTGCCCTCGACCGGGGCGGTCGTCTCGTCGGGCTCGATGATCTCGACCGTCACGCTCTCCTCGGCGATATCCGCCGGGGCGGCATCGGCCTCGATGTCGGCCGCGGGGGCCGTGTCTGTGGCAGGCGCTGCCTCGGGCGTCACGGCGGGGGCCGGTTCGACCTCGGGCTCGGGCTCGACCGGATCGACCACGACCGGGGTGGGCGTCGTGTCGGCCTCGGCGTCGTCCATCTGCGTCTCGGCGACCGGCTCGGTCGTCTCGACCTCGTCATCCGACGACATCATGCCCAGAAGGAAATAAGCCAGGATCGCCAGCACGATCACGCCGATGACGATCGGCAGGACCTTGGACTTCTTCTCCGTCTCGGCGGGCCGGTCGGTGGCGTAGGGATCGGTCGTGCGGGGATGGTTCGGGTCGTTGATGGGGGTCTTGGCCATGAAAGTCTCCTGTCTGGCGGGGGGCCGCACCCGCGTCGCCGGAAGGGTGTCGGCCGGGAAAGTCGGTCGTCAAGGCCCGGCTGCCGTCCAGGGACTGCAGCCGGGCCATCGAAGCATCGTGTCAGGCGCCGTAGACGGGCGTCTTACTCGACTTCGTATTCCGGCATGGTCTCGATCGAAGCCGAGTCGGTGGCGATGAAGCCGCGGATCTCGTCACCATCGGTCGCCTGCTGGAAGGACACTTGGTCCATCGGCAGCGACACGTTGCGCTCGCCCATTCCCAGGAATCCGCCGACACCGACGATGACCATCTCGATCTGGCCGTCATCCGTCAGCACCAGGTCGTTGACCTGACCGATGTTTTCGTCATCGGCGGAATAGATGGCCACGCCCTCGACGGTTTCCGCCGTCAGCATCTGCATGTCGGCGGCCTGATAGCCGTCGCGCATCTCGGTGTCCATCATCGGCGCGCCGGTCACGTCGACCTGCGGTTCGGCCTGCGTCACGTCGACATTGGCTTCGCCGCCTTCGACGACCTCGACCTCGGCTTCGGCTTCCTCGACCGAGACATCGGCCTCGCCGCCCTCCTGGATGTTCACGTCCGGCTCGGCGGTGCGCAGATTGACCTCGGCCTGCTCGGCTGCGGCCACATCGACCTCGGCTTCGGATTCCTGCACGTTCACCTCAGCTTCGGCGTCACTGACGACGATGTTGGGCTCGGGTGCCTGGTAGCGGACAACGGGCTCGGGAGTGTCGACCATCACGGTCGGCTCGCCCTCGGCCACTTCCACGGTGGGATCGGCCATGCGGACCGCGACGCGCGGCTCGGGGATGTCCACGGTGACGGTCGGCGGAGCCTGGGTCACGGTGATGGTCGGCGCGCACTGCTCGACAGTCACCTGCGGCGGCGCCTGCTGGACCGTCACGGTGGGCTCGGGCTGATCGACGGTCACCTCGGGGGGCGACTGGCTGACATCGACCTGGGGGGCGGGGACGGTGACGTCGACCTGCGGATCGGCCTGGTCGACGATGACCTCGCCGCCCATCGGAGTGGTGGCGGCTTCCTGTGCGACGCTGGCGGTGGCCAGCAATGCGGTGGTGGCGACGGTTCCCATAAGCTTCATGAACATGAAGTATCTCCTGATTTAGATTTAATGCTATTGCTAGCGTTCCTGTCCACCCAACACGAGAAATGCTTTGACGTTCCAATAATAATTAACTTCATTTAATTGGGATTATTCCGGGTTAATCCAGGAACAAACCGGCGCTTAAAAGTATAACACGGGTTTTTGAAAATCCGGGTCTGGCGCCTCGGCAATGGCCCGGCCCATCCGCCCTTTGGACATGCAAACGGGCGGCGCTTTCGGCGCCGCCCGGTCATGATGTCCCGCGATCACTCGCTGCGGTCGTCCACGATGATCTCGACGCCGTTCTCGGTCCGATAGACGGCGATCACCTGGTCGGCGGCGTGGCCCTCGGCCTCCAGCATCTCGACGATGCGGGCGTCCTGCTGCAGGGCGGCCTGCAGGGCCTGGCGGCTGTCACCGGCCTCGTCCATCGCCTCGTCCAGATCGGTGCGCGTGCCCATCGAGGTGCCCATGACCTGCGTGGTGCCCGTGGCCAGACCTTCCGAGATGCCCGCCGGGCTGGCCGTCGACTGACCCGCCGTGCCCGCGGCCGAGCCGGGCGCGCCGCCCGAGCCCTCGACCGTCTCGTTGGTCGTGCGGCCGCCGGTCATCGGGGGATTGCCCTCCTCGGCGGTGGCCATCGAGGCGCCGCCCGCCGCGTCGACCTCGCTCAGGGGCAGGATCTGCAGCCGGGTCGTGGTCTCCAGCGTCTCGACGACGTCCTGGCCGATCTGGCCCGCGCGCAGGTCGGTGGCCAGCTGGGTGCGGGTCAGCGACGCGGATTCGGCAGAGCCGCCCGAATCCGCCGCGGAGCCGGTGTTCTGGCCGCTGCCGGTGATCGTGGGCTCGGTCCCCTCGGGGGCGGGTTCGTCCGAGCCGGAATCGGCGCCGGTCACCGGCGCGTCGGTCGCGGTGCCGGTCGCCTCCATGTCCGCCGCACCGTCCATGTCCGCGGTGTCGTCCGTGCCTTGGGTGACGTCCGTCGCGGCAGGCTGCTCGCCGCCGCCGCCGACGACCGATCCGGCAGCACCCGCGCCGCCGCCCAGCTCCTGTTCGGTCTCGGCGGTGGGGGTGATTGCGGCGTCCTGCGCCCAAACCGGGGTGGCCAGGGCGGTGGCCAGAAGGGCTGCGTAGCTGGTCTGCATCAGATGTCGTGCCATGTCGTGTCGTCCTTTTCCGGGGGTCCGCCGTTCGCGGGCGGTGCGGGGATCCAACCGGGGGCAGGGGGGAATGTTCCGGGGCGCCGGGGGCCCTGCGCCCGATCGCCGCGCAAACCCGGTCACGTTCGCGCGTGACTGTCGTGACCCCGGGCCCGGGGACGAAAAGGACCGGCACCCTGGGCGGGGTGCCGGTCCCGGAAAGCCGATCCGCGACAGCTGGTATCAGGCGGTCTCGGAGGCGCGGATCATCCACTCGCGGTGGCGCTGCTCGTCCGCCAGCGCCTTGCGGAAGAAGATCTTGGACTTCGGCAGCGCGTCGCTGTGGGTCGAGGCGCGCTCGTAGGCGGTCACGGTGTCCTCCTCGTTCGTGCGCATCGCCTTGAGGATCGCGCCGTCGCCGAAGAGGCCCGCCAAGGCGACCTTGCCGGTGGTCAGCATCTGCTTCATGTCGCCGTCCAGCGGCGCCTCGGCCCCGATCTCGGCGGCCATCTCGTTCAGGACCTCCAGATGCTGCAGGTGATCCTGGCGGAACGCCTCGACCTGCGCGACCAGGGTGTGGTCGGACAGGCGCGAGGTGGTGGATTCGTAGGCCGCGATGGCGTCGCGTTCCAGAAGGATCAGGTTGGTGACCAGATCCGCGATCAGGTCTTCGGTTCCGACGGTGGTAACCATGGGCAGTCTCCTTTCGGGCGCCGACCCGAAACGGGGCCGGCATCGGGGGGCGTGCAACCGGGCGGGGCGCGGGATGTTCCCGGCCCGCCCGGCGGCAACGGGGCGTTAGGGCGTCAGCACGACCTTGGTCCATTCGTTCTGGTTGTCGGCGAAGTTGCGATAGCCGCGCGGCGCCTCTTCCAGCGAGAGGCGGTGCGAGATCAGGAAGGTCGTGTCGATCTTGCCCTCCATGATCATGTCCAGAAGCCGGCTGCCGTAGCGCTGCACATGGGTCTGGCCGCTGCGAACCTGCAGGCCCTTCTCCATCAGCGCGCCAAGCGGGAACTTGTCGGCCATGCCGCCATAGACGCCCGGGATCGACACGCGGCCGCCCTTGCGCACCGCCATCAGCGCCATGCGCAGCGCGTGGGCCCGGTCGGCGCCGATGCCGACCTTCTGCTTGGCGGTGTCCAGCAGGTTGTCGGGCGCCATGCCGTGGCTTTCCATGCCGACCGCGTCAATGACCGCGTCGGGGCCCATGCCGCCGGTCATCTCCATCAGCGCCTCCAGCACATGGGTCTGGGTATAGTCGATGACGTCGGCACCCAGGCCCCGGGCGAGGGCCAGGCGGTTCGGGTGGTGGTCGATGGCGATCACCCGCCCCGCGCCCATCAGCAGCGCGGATTGCACGGCGAACAGGCCGACCGGCCCGCAGCCCCAGACCGCGACGCTGTCGCCCGGCAGGATGTCGCAATTCTCGGCGGCCATCCAGCCGGTGGGCAGGATGTCGGACAGAAACAGCACGTCCTCGTCGGGCACGCCGTCGGGGACCACGATCGGCCCCACGTCGGAATAGGGCACGCGCACATATTCCGCCTGACCGCCGGGATAGCCGCCGGTCATGTGCGAATAGCCGAAGAGCCCGCCGACTGCATGGCCGTACAGCAGCTCGGACGCCTCCTGCGTCTCGACCGGGTTGGCGTTGTCGCAGGCCGAGAACAGCGTGGCCTTGCAGAAGAAGCAGCTGCCGCAGGAGATGGTGAAGGGCACCACGACCCGCTGGCCCTTCTTCAGCGTCGATTTCGGGCCGGTCTCGACCACCCGGCCCATGAACTCGTGGCCCAGGATGTCGCCGCCCTGCAGCCCCGGAATGACCGCGTCATACAGGTGCAGGTCCGATCCGCAGATCGCGGTCGAGGTGACCTCGATGATCGCGTCGCGGGGGTTGACGATCTGGGGATCGGGGACCGTGTCCATGCGGACGTCGTGCTTGCCGTGCCAGGTCAGTGCGCGCATCAGGTATTCCTCTGGTTCGAAGCGGTGGCGATCTCGCCGGTTTCCAGCAGCATCTTCAGCCGCTTCAGTTCCTGCCGCCCGCGGGTCTTGGGATCGATGCCGCGCAGCTTGGCGGCCCAATGGCCCAGAAGCCCGTAGGGCGGGACATAGGCGACATGGGCCTCGACCTCGGTGCCGCGCCCGGCGGGGGCGTCGCGCAGGCGGATCTTGGCCTCGACCTGGAAGTCGGCACCCTCGACCGAGCGCCAGGCCAGGGATTCGCTAGCGCGGTCCTCGACCAGCCGCGTCTCGATGCGGAAGGGGCCGTGGCCGCCGTCGATCACCCAGATGGGGCGGTCGGGCGTGCCCTCGATGGCGACCAGGTCCTGCATGAACAGGGCCAGCTGCCTGGGATCGCGCCACATGGCGTGGATGCGGTCGCGGGGCGCGTCGATGGTGACGGTGCGGCCCGTGACCTGATAGCCGCCGAACTGCAGCCGCTTGGCGGTGCGGCCCGGCGCGCTGTCGGCGGGATGGCGGGGGCCGGGCGTCATCAGGCGGGCCACCCCCACCACGCCCAAGGCCAGGACGGCCACGCCGAGGATGGGGAAAAGATCGGATCTGCGGTCGGTCATGAAACCTCCTTGTCGCAGGGAGCGCCGCGTGCGGCTGCGAGGGGGCCAGAACCGGACCGATGGGCTTTTGTTCCCGCCCACCCCGTCCGCGCGCCTCAGCGCGGGATGACGGTCATCGAGCCGTCGGTCTCCAGCACCACCGACTTTACCTGCGTCAGATCGGTCTTGCCGCTGGAGCGCAGCGCGGCGTCGATCTCGTCGCGGGTGACGCGCTGCGTCTTCATCGCGCCCTCCAGCGGGCGGCCGTCATGGACCAGCAGCGTCGGCTCGGCCTTGATCAGCGCGCGGAAGCGATCCGAGCGGACGGAAGCCCAAGTGATCGCATATTGCAGATAGACCAGCAGGGCCAAGGCCACGACCCCCTCGACCAGGGGCACGCTGGCGGTCAGCAGCACGGTGGCCAGGGTCGAGCCCAGGGCCACGGTCACCACCAGATCGAAGGCGTTCATCTTGCTCAGCGTCCGCTTGCCCGAGGCGCGCAGCATGACGATCAGCGCCAGATAGGCCAAGAGGCCGACGATGACCGTGCGGATCACGCCTGCCCAGTCATCGAAGAACATCGGATCGGACATGGGTCGGCCTTTCATCGCGGAAAGCTGTGGGGTGAGCCGGGTCAAGCCGCCCCGTCCCCGATGGTTCCCCGCTGCCCTATCCCTGGTGCCACGGCAGCGCCCGGGCCCCGGCACCCCGCAGGCTGACCTGCGCCAGCGCACACAGCGCCAGCAGCAGCAGCGTCGACAGGACCGAGACGGCGGCGGCGGCGGTCGAATTGCCCTCGTATTGCAGGGAAAAGACCATGACGCCGATGGTCTCGTGCCCCGAGGACCACAGCAGCGCCGACAGGGTCAGCTCGTTCATCGCGGTCATCACGACCAGCATCCCCCCGGCCAGCGCCGCAGCCAGGACCGAGGGCGCAAAGATCCGGCCCATCCGGTCGGCCAACCCCAGCCCGGCGATGCGCGCGGCCTCGTCCAGGCCCGGGTCGGCACCCTGTGCCGCCGCCATGACGGGGCGCAGCACCAAAGGCAGGAAGCGCGCCAGATAGGCGATGAGCAGGATCGCGGCGGTCCCGTAGAGCGAGACCCCCAGCAGCGGCAAAGGCGGCAGGAAGGCCAGGATCATCGCCAGCGCGACCACGGTGCCCGGCACGACCCACGGCGCCTCGGCCAGCAGGTCCAGCGCGGTGACGGCGGGGCTGGGGCGGCGCGTCGCCAGATAGGCCAAGGGCAGCGTCACCGCGACGCACAGGATCGCCGCCGCGCCCGACAGCATCAGCGAATTGCCGAAGGCGCGGGTGACGGCGGCATTGGCCAGCACCCGGGCGTACTGGTCCAGGCTGGCCACCTCCCTCGAGAAGGGCACCCCGATCGCGGGCACCAGCGAGGTCAGGACCAGCGCGGCCAGCGGCAGGATCGCGATGACCGCGACCCCCGCCCAGATCAGCGCCTGAGCCCAGAGGGGGGCGCGGCGGGTGGGCGCGAAGGCGCGCCCGCCCTCGATCCGCATGCGCAGCTGCCGCATCAGGACCGCGCGCAGGGCCAGCGCCGCCACCGCGATCAGCGTCAGGATCAGCGCCAGCACCGCCACCTGCCCCGCGACCGAGGGGCCGAAGCCATTGAGCCGCTGATAGATCAGCGTGGTCAGCATCGGCACGCGGCCGGGGATGCCCAGCAGCGCCGGGATGCCGAAATTGCCCACCGCGGCGGTGAAGGCCAGCAGCGCGCCGGCCAGCGCCGAGGGCGCGACCAGCGGCAGGATCACCCGGGCCAGCACGCGGGCGGGCGGGACGCTGGCGATCCGCGCGGCCTCGACCAGATCGGCGGGCACGGATTTCAGCGCCGCGCGGATGGCGATGAAGACCAGCGGCATATGCTCGATCCCCATGACCAGCGCGATGCCCATCCGGGAATAGAGCGGATTGCCCTGCCCCGGCGCGGGCGCCAGCCCAAGGGGGCTCAGGATCGGGGATTGCGACCCCAGCAGCTCGATCCAGGACAAGGCGAGGATCTGCGAAGGGATGATCAGCGGCATCAGGATCAGGAAGGACAGGACCGCGCGGAACGGCATCCGCATCAGCCCCACGGCCAGCGCCAGCCCCGCCCCCAGCACCACCGACACGCCGACCGAGACCAGCGACAGGGTCAGCGTGTTCCAGAAGGCCCGGCCCGTGGCGCGCGCCGACAGCGTGTCGCGCATCGTGCCCAGCAGCTGCCCCTCGTCGCCGGGGCCGAAGGCGGTCAGCAGCAACTGCCCAAGCGGCCAGACGGTGATCAGGCCGACATAGACGCACAAGGCGAGGGCCAGCATGCGCTCGCCCCCGCCGGTCCTGCGGTCGCCGAGAAGGTGCAGGTCAGCCGCCATAGAGGTCGGCGAACTCCATCTTGACGTCCTCGCCATCCGACAGAAGCGCGGCATTGTCGGCGCCGATGATGCTGAGGCTGTCGGCCTCGGGATAGCCCTCGGGCGCGGCCATCCCGGCGACCAGCGGGAAATAGCCCTGCGCGACCGACTGCTCCTGCGCGGCCCGGCCCAGCTGCCAGTCGACGAAGGCCTTCGCGGCATCGGGCACGTCGGTCCCGGCCAGGATCGCCACCGGCTGCGTCACCGCCGTCACGCCCTCGGACGGGAAGACGAAATCGACGGGCGAGCCCTGCGCCTTGGCATTCATCGCCATGTATTCGACCAGCACGCCATAGGCCTTCTCGCCGCGCGCGACGGCCTCCAGCACGGTGCCGTTGCCTTGGCCCGCGACGGCGCCGCCCTCCGCCAGCGTCTCGAAATACTCCCACCCGAACTCGGGCTGCTGGACCATCGTGCCGACATGGATCGCCGCCGCCCCGGAATACAGAGGCGAAGGCATGATCGTCTGCGCGGCGGCCTCGGGGGCGGCCAGATCGGCCCAGGAGGTCGGCGCCTCGACCATGGAGCTGTTGTAGACGATGCCGGTGGTGATCAGCTTGGTGGGAAAGAACATCGCCTCCGCATCCAGCAGGGCCGGGTCGATCCCGTCCACCGGCGCGTCGGGATGCGCCATCAGGCGGTCGTCCTGCTTCAGCTGGGTCATGGCGACGGCATCGGCGATCAGCAGCACGTCGGCGGGGGTGTCGCCCGCCGCGAACTCGGCCTGCAGCTTGGCCATCACCTCGGTCGTGCCGGACCGGAACAGCTCGACCTCGATCTCGGGGTGGTCCTCGTTGAAGGCGGCGATGACCTCGGTCATCTGCTCCTGCGGCTGCGAGGTGTAGACGGTCAGGGTCTGCGCCAGGGCGGGCAAAGCAAGGCCGGTCAGGGCGGTGGACAGCATCAGGATGCGGGTCATGAAAGCCTCTCGGGGGTCGGGGACAAAGGGCACGCGCAGGGCGGCAGGGCGGCCGCTGCGGGGGTGCGGAAAAGGATGGGGCGGTCAGGCATCGGCATCCGCCGTGGCGGCGACCGAGGGTTGGCGCAGGGGGGCGGCCTCGCCCTCGCGGGCGATGACCCAGCCCCCGGTGATGTCGATGCCGACCTCGTCCTGCGCGGGCAGGGGCTGGTCCAGCGCCAAAGTCAGCAGGTCGGTCCCGATGCCGCGCGGCAGGACATGGGTCAGATAGCGCCCGTGCTGGAAGCTTTGCGACAGGATCTGGGCGCGGAAATGGCCCGGGCCCCGCGACAGGCGCAGATCCTCGCGGTGCAGGCACAGCCAGGCGGGGCCGGGACCCGCCCCGCCGGGAACCCTCAGGGCGCCGCCGTCCAGCATCAGCGTACAGATCCCGTCCCGCCGGGCGGTCACCCCCACGGGCAGGGTCGCGCCATGGCCCACGAAGCGGGCGACCATCGCGGTGGCGGGCTGGCGGTACAGATCCTCGGGGGTGCCCACCTGCTGGATGCGCCCGCCCTCCATCACCGCGATATGGCTGGCGACCGCCATCGCCTCGTCCTGATCATGGGTGACCAGGATGAAGGTCGTGCCGGTGGCGGCATGCAGGCGCCGGAACTCGGCCAGCATGCGGTGGCGCAGATGCGCGTCCAGATTGGCCAGCGGCTCGTCCAGCAGCAGCAGCGCCGGGCGCAGCACCAGCGACCGCGCCAGGGCGACGCGCTGCCGCTGCCCGCCCGACAGCTCGTGCGGGCGCCGCTCGGCCAGGGGCTCCAGCCCCACCGCCTGCAGCATCTGGTCGACACGCTCGCGGGCGCTCGGCCCGGGGCAGGCGGCGGGTCTTCAGCGCGAAATCGACATTGCCGCGCACGGTCATGTTGGGCCAGAGCGCATAGGACTGGAACACCATGCCCAGATCGCGCGCCTCGGGCGGCACGAAGCTGTCGGCCGAGGCGATCAGCCGGTCGTCGAAGCGCAGCTCTCCGGCATCGGGCAGCTCCAGCCCGGCGATCAGGCGCAGGAGCGTGGTCTTGCCGCAGCCCGACGGACCCAGCAGCGCCATGAAGGCGCCCTGCGGCAGGTCCAGATCGACATCGTGCAGGACCTGCTGGCCGCCGAACGACTTTCCGATCCCCTTGGCCTGGACGCGCGGCATCTGCCCTCTCTTTCAGCCGCCTGACTATCGCGGCGGCGTGACGGTTCGTCGTCGATCCGGTGACAATGGTGTAACGAACCGGACAGTCGCGGGCCAGTCCGCAGCGGCCCTAGCCCTGCGCCGTCGCATGTTCCAGCCGGGCGAAGGCGGTCATCACCACCCGCTCGGATCGGTCCAGATAATTCGCCAGCCGCGCGGCGGCCGCCTGTGGATCGCCCGCCTGCAGCCGCTCGAGGATGGCGGCATTGTCCTGCAGGAAGGGCGCGTGCAGCTGTTCGGGATCGTCCAGCAGCCCGAAGGCCAGCCGCAGTTCCGCCATCGCCTGCGCGAAGAAGGCGGTCAGGCGGGGGCTGTCGGCCAAGGCCACGATGCCCGCGTGAAAGCGCATGTTGGCGCTGCCCACCCCGCGCCAGTCGCCCGCCGCCTGCGCGGCCTGCGCCTGCGCCACCTCGGCGGCCATGCGGGCGACGGCGGCGTGGCGCGGGCCAGGCCTGCGCCAGCGCCGGGATCTCGATCAGCCGGCGCAGGCGATAGATGTCCAGCACCCCGGCCATCGAGGGCACCGCGACCGACACCCCGCGATGGGGCAGGTGGGTCAGCAGCCCCTCGTGGACCAGCAGGCGGAACACCTCGCGCAGCGTGTTGCGCGAGACGGACATCTCGGCCGCCAGCCGCGCCTCGGACAGCCGCTCTCCGGGGCGCAGGCGGCCGGTGATGATCCGGTCGCGCAGCCGGGCGGCGGTCTCGGGCGCGAGGCCCGCAAAGGGGTGGGCTGAGGCGTCGGTCATGGCGGTCCCGCTGGTTGCGAGGCGATCATGGCGGTCCCGTCCCCGCAAGGCAAGGCGGCAGGCTGCACAGGGATGCGGCAGATGGCCGGGCATGTGGCGCCTGATTGTTCAACAATATGGCCAACTCTGTCAGATAATTCTTGACGGATCACGGGACCGTGCGCCAGCCTTCGGAAAACTTCCCCGATCCCAACCGACGAGGTCCTGCCATGCCCACACCATCCCCTGCCCCCTCGGTGGCGGCAGTCAGCCTTCGCGGAGGGTTGCTGGCGGCGATCTTCCTGATGGCCACCTCGGCCATCGGGCCGGGCTTCATCACCCAGACCGCCAGCTTCACCGCGCGGATGGGATCGGCCTTCGCCTTCGCGATCCTCGCCTCGATCCTGATCGACTTCGTGGTGCAGCTGAACATCTGGCGCATCACCGCGCTGACCGGACGGCGCGCGTCCGAGACGGCCAATGCCGCGATCCCCGGGGCGGGCTATCTGCTGACCGCGCTGGTGGTGATCGGCGGCCTGGCCTTCAACGTCGGCAACATCGCGGGCGGCGGGCTGGGGCTGAACGCGATGGTCGGGCTGGACCCCAAGATCGGCGGCGCGATCAGCGCGGCGCTGGCCATCGGCATCTTCCTGTCGCGGCAGGCGGGCCTGCTGCTGGACCGGATGATCATCGGGCTGGGGATCGTGATGATCCTGCTGGTGCTGTTCGTGGCGCTGCAATCCAACCCGCCGGTGGGCGAGGCTTTGCGTCAGTCGGTCTGGCCCGATTACATCGACTTTGCCGCGATCACCACCATCGTGGGCGGCACGGTCGGCGGCTACATCACCTATTCCGGCGCGCACCGCCTGCTGGACAAGGGCCTGACCGGAGAGCGTCACCTGCCCGCCGTCACCCGCGCAGCGTTAACGGGAATCGCGGTCACGGGCGTCATGCGCTTCGTGCTGTTCCTGGCGATCCTGGGGGTCGTGGCATCCGGCGTGACGCTGGATCTGTCGAGCCAGGCCGCGAACCCGGCGGCGCAGGCCTTCCAGGCGGCGGCGGGCGATTGGGGGATGCGCGTCTTCGGCGTGGTCCTGTGGGCGGCGGCGCTGACCTCGGTCATCGGGGCGGCCTATACCTCGGTCAGCTTCCTCGACGTGATGGGGGTGCGCAGCGACGCGGCCCGCAGCCGCGCGACGGTGGTCTTCATCGCCTTCTCGCTGGCGGTCTATCTGTCCTTGGGCACCGCGCCCGCCGCGATCCTGGTCTTCGTGGGCGGGTTCAACGGGTTGATCCTGCCGATCGGACTGACGATCTTCACCTATATCGGCTATGCCCGGTCCGACCTGATGGGCGGGCACCGCTACAACCGGGTGCTGCTGGCGCTTGGCGCCATCGTCTGCGCGCTGACCTGGTACATGGGCGCGCGGTCGGTCAGCACCATCTTTGCCTTTCTGGGCACGTAAGGAGGCCGCATGCAGATCGACCTGAACAGCGACCTGGGCGAGGGCTATGGCGCCTGGACCCTGGGCGACGACGCCGCGATGCTGGACATCGTCAGTTCCGCCAACGTGGCCTGCGGCTTTCACGCGGGCGATCCGCGCGGGCTGCTGGAGACGCTGCGGCAAGCGGCGGCGCGCGGCGTCGCGGTGGGGGCGCATGTCAGCTATCCCGACCGCGTGGGCTTTGGCCGCCGCGCGATGGACGTGGCGTCGGACGAGCTGACGGCGGACGTCATCTATCAGATCGGCGGGCTGCAGGGCTTGGCCCGGGCGGCGGGCACGCGGGTGACCTATGTGAAACCGCACGGGCGCGCTCTACAACACCATCGCCGATGATGCGCGGCAGGCGGATGCGGTGATCGCGGGCGTGCTGGCCGCGGATCCGGCGCTGGTGCTGATGGGGCTGGCGGGCGCCCCGGTGCTGGAGCGTGCGCGGGCGGCGGGCCTGCGCGTGGTGGCCGAGGCCTTCGCCGACCGCGCCTATACGGCGGCGGGGGCGCTGGTCTCGCGCCGCCAGCCGGGCGCGGTGCTGCACGAATCCGGATCTGGTCGCGGCGCGGATGGTCCGGCTGGCCACCGAGGGCGTGATCGATGCCCAGGACGGCAGCACCCTGACCTTGCGGGTCGACAGCCTCTGCGTGCATGGCGACAGCCCCGGCGCGGTGGCGATGGCGGCTGCCGTGCGCAGGGCGCTGAGCGATCGAGGCGTCACCGTCGCAAGTTTCGCGCCGTGATGCGGGTCCTACCTGTCGGGCCGCGCTGCCTGCTGGTGGAACTGGCCGATCTGGAGGCCACGCTGGCCCTGTTCGACGCGCTGGCCGCCGATCCGCTGCCCGGCGTGACCGAGATCGTGCCCGCCGCCCGCACCCTGATGATCCGTACCGCGCCGGGCGTGGCCGCCGATGCGGGCCTTGCCCGCGCACTGCGCGCCCGCCAGCCCGCCCCGGGCACCGCCCCCGCCCCCCGCGCCACCGAGACGGTCGAGATCCCGGTGACCTATGACGGCGAGGATCTGGACGAGGTCGCGCGCCTGATGGGCCTCACTGTCGCCGAGGTGATCGCCGCCCATCGGGACGCCGCTGTGGCAGGTGGCCTTCTGCGGCTTTGCGCCGGGCTTCGCCTATATGACCTGCGAGGATGCGCGCTTCGATCTGCCGCGCCGGTCGGCGCCGGCGCACGCGCATCCCGGCGGGCTCGGTCGCGCTGGCGGGGCGGTTCTGCGGCATCTATCCGCAGGAAAGCGCCGGGCGGCTGGCAGCTGATCGGGCGGTCCGAGCTGCCGATGTTCGACCTGACCCGCGATCCCCCCGCGCTGCTGCGCCCCGGCGTGCGGGCGCGCTTCGTGGAAGGCGGCGCCAAGGTCCATCCGGCTGCTGTCCCCCCCAAGCGCCTTGCGCAGGGGCTGCGCGTCGTGCGGACGGCCTTTCCGATCCTTCTGCAGGATGCCGGGCGGATGGGGCAGACGGGGCAGGGGGTCAGCGGCCTCGGGCGCGCTGGATCAGGGCGCGCTGCGCCGGGCCAATCGTCGCGGTGGGCAACCCGGCGGGGGTGGCGGCGCTGGAGATCACGCTTGGCCCCGTCACCCTGCGGGCCGAGGCGCCGCTGGTGTTGGCCCTGTCCGGCGCGGCCCAAGCCGAGGTCGCGGGCCACCCCGTCGCGCCGGGGGCGGCCTTCGCGCTGGATGCGGGCGACGAGGTGCGGATCGCCGCCCCGACGAAAGGCATGCGCAGCTATCTGGCCCTGCGCGGCGGTATCAAAGTGGACCCGGTGCTGGGATCTGCCTCGACCGACACGCTGGCCCATATCGGCCCGCCCGCGCTCGTGGCGGGCGACGCTCTCGTCCCGGCCCATCGCCCCGCAGGCGCGGTAACCGATCCCGGCCCCGCGCCCGACTTTCCGGCGGCGGGCGATCTGGTCACGCTGCCCGTGGTCCTGGGGCCGCGCACCGACTGGTTCGCGCCCGAGATGGTCGACCGCTTTCTGGCGCAGGACTGGCAGGTCACGGCCCAATCCTCCCGCGTGGGCATCCGGCTGGCGGGCGATCCGATCACCCGCGACGGGGCCGAGCTGCCAAGCGAAGGCACCGCGACCGGCGCCATCCAGATCCCGCATTCCGGCCAGCCGGTGCTGTTTCTGGCCGATCACCCTCTGACCGGGGGCTATCCCGTCATCGCCACGCTGCATCCCGACGCGCTGGACCTGGCGGGCCAGCTGCCCCCCGGCACGCGCATCCGCTTTGCGGCCCGTGCCGCCTTTGCCCCCATCGACCCGGAGGACCCCCGTGTTCCTTGACACCCCACTGACGCCCATCCGCCGCATCCTGATCGCCAATCGCGGAGAGATCGCGCTGCGCGTCATCCGTGCCTGTGCCGACGAAGGGATCGCCTCGATCGCCGTCTATGCCGATCCCGACCGCGACGCGCCCTTCGTGCGGCTGGCCGACGAGGCCTGGCCGCTGGAAGGCTCCAGCCCCTCCCGGACCTATCTGGATGCGGGCAAGATCCTGGCCATCGCGGCCCGGGCCAAGGCCGACGCGATCCATCCGGGCTACGGCTTCCTGTCCGAGAATGCGGATTTCGCCCGCGCCGTGCAGCAGGCCGGGCTGATCTGGATCGGCCCCGATTCGGACGTGATCGACGCGCTTGGCGACAAGATCCGCGCGCGCGAGATCGCGCAGGCCGTGGGCGCGCCGCTGGTCGCGGGCAGCCCCGGGCCGGTCGCCAGCGGGGCCGAGGCGCTGGCCTTTGCCCGCAACCACGGGCTGCCCATCGCCATCAAGGCGGCCTTCGGCGGCGGCGGGCGCGGCATGAAGGTCGCGTGGGATCTGGACGAGGTCGAGGAGCTGTTCGACAGCGCGACCCGAGAGGCCGTGACCGCCTTCGGGCGCGGCGAATGCTATGTGGAGCAGTTCCTGGACCGCCCCCGCCATATCGAGGCGCAGGTCCTGGGCGACCGCCACGGCACCGTCCGCGTGCTGGGCACCCGCGACTGTTCCCTGCAGCGCCGCAACCAGAAACTGGTCGAGGAGGCCCCCGCGCCGTTCCTCACCGACGACCAGCGCGCCCGCATCCATGACAGCGCGCGGGCGATCTGCGCCCATGCCGGCTACAGCGGGGCGGGGACGGTCGAATTCCTCCTGGCGTCAGACGGCAAGATCAGCTTCCTCGAAGTGAACACAAGGCTGCAGGTCGAACATCCGGTGACCGAGGAGACGACCGGCATCGACATCGTCCGCGCGATGATCCGCGTGGCGCAGGGAGCGCGGCTGGCCCCGGGCTGCGTGCCCGAGCCCCAAGGCCATGCCATCGAGTTCCGCATCAATGCCGAGGATCCGGGGCGCGGCTTCCTGCCCACGCCGGGGCCGATCACGCTGTGGTCCCCGCCCGGCGGCATCGGCATCCGGCTGGACAGTGGCGTGGAACAGGGCGGCCAGGTCGCGGGCCAGTTCGATTCGATGATGGCCAAGCTGATCGTGCATGGTCCCGACCGCGCCACCGCCCTTGCCCGCGCGCGGCGGGCGCTGCGCGAGTTCCGGATCGAGGGCGTGGCCTCTGTCCTGCCCTTCCACCGCGCGGTGCTGGAGGCGCCGGAGTTCACGACCGACTTCGCCGTCCACACCCGCTGGATCGAGACGGATTTCGCCGACCGCCTGGCCGCCGCCGCGGGCCCCGCGCCGCGCGTCACGCCCGGTCCAGACGGCCCGATGATCCGCTTCGCCATCGAGATCGACGGCCGCCGCCATGACATCGCCCTGCCGCCGGGCATGCTGGCCGCCGCCGCGCCGGGCGTCGCGCCCAAGGCCCCCGATGCCGCGCCCGACACGGTACCCGCCCCGGTCGCGGGCACGCTGTCGCTGTGGCAGGTCGCGGATGGCGCCGAGGTCGCGGCGGGCCAGGTCATCGCCATCGTCGAGGCGATGAAGATGGAGACCCGGGTCGAGGCCCCCCATGCCGGGCGCCTGACCCGCCTGGCCGCCGAGGGCGACATGCTGGCCCAGGACGCCCCCCTGGCCCGCATCGACCGCCCGAAGTGACGCAAAAGGACAGGTTTTGCAGACTGTTCAGGGATGCCCGGCGCCGCTAGATTGACGTCGTATAAATGTAGGCGTTTCCCGAGGTTATCATGATTCACCCGACCGCCCCCGAGTGTGGCGAGCCCTCGCCCGTCCTCGCGCGGGCCAGTTTCACCTTGGCGATGTTGCAGAACCTGGTCGTCATCTTCGAGGCCGCAGCCGAGAACCACCCCATCGTCATCGAGATGACCGCGGGCGAGGTCTGGGCGGTCACCCCCGACGGAACGCGCCTGTCGATCGGCGTCACGACCCTGCCGCCGCCGACGGATGCCTGAATAACGACCCCCGCGGCTGCTTTTTATCAGATCGGGGGAACGCCCGACGCTCCCGCTCATTGAGCAGCGGCACCCGTGACCGGGGCCGCAGCCGCAAGGGAGCATCGAATGACGCGCAGCAGCTATTGGGGACCCGTCCGCGGGACGGACGGATGGACCTTCCGGCTGTGGGCACCGCGCGCCGCCACGGTCGACCTGTTGATCGACCAGGCGGCCTTGCCGATGGCGCAAGGGCAGGACGGGCTGTGGTCGCTGGACCATGCCGCCACGCCCGGCGCCACCTATCGCTTCCGCGTCGACGGCCAAGAGATGCCCGACCCCGCCAGCCGTCTGCAGGCGGGCGGCGTCAGCGATGCCTCGGTCCTGCTGGATTCGCCGCCGCCGCGCGACTGGCCGGGCCGTGACTGGTCCGAGGCGGTGATCTATGAACTGCATGTCGGCACCTTCACCCCCGAGGGCACGCTGACCGCCGCCACCGGGCATCTGGCGCATCTGGCCGCCTTGGGCTTCACCGCGATCCAGCTGATGCCGGTGGGCCAGTTCCCGGGCGACCGGGGCTGGGGCTATGACGGCGTGCTGCCCTTCGCGCCCCATCCCGCCTATGGCAGCCCGGGCGATCTGCGCCGCTTGGTCGAGGCCGCGCATCGCGAGGGGCTGATGGTCATCCTGGATCTGGTGATGAACCATTTCGGCCCCGAGGGCGCTTGGCTGCACCATTCCTCGCCCGACTTCTTCGACGAGGGCCGCCAGACCCCCTGGGGCGCGGCCATCAACTTCGACCGGCCGCAGGTGCGCGACTTCTGGTCCTCCTGCGCGCTGCACTGGCTGGAGGCCTATGGCATTGACGGGCTGCGGCTGGACGCGGTCCACCAGATCGCCGGGCCGGGGGCCGATGCCTTCATGGCCGATCTGGCCACCCAGGTGCATGCCCTGCAGCCCCGCCGCCACCTGATCACCGAGGACGAGCGCAACATCCCCGACCTGCGCGAGGCGGGCTATGACGCGACTTGGAACGACGATTTCCATCATGCGGTCCATGTCGCGCTGACCGGCGAATCCGACAGCTATTACGCGCCCTTCGCCGCCGATCCGGTGAGCGATCTGGCGCTGGCCCTGCAGCGCGGCCATGTCGAGGAGGGCCAGCCCCGCCCGCCCCGCGACGAGCTGCGCGGCGCCCCCTGCGGCCACCTGCACCCGGTGACCTTCGTGAATTCGACCCAGACCCACGATCAGGTCGGCAACCGCGCGCAGGGCGACCGCCTGCTGGCGCTGGCCGACCCGCAGGCTGTCGCTGCGGTCTATGGGCTGCTGCTGGTCGCGCCCTTCATCCCGATGGTCTTCATGGGCGAGGAACGTGGCGAGACCGCGCCCTTCCAGTTCTTCGCCGATTTTACCGGCGATCTGGCGGCGGCGGTCCGCAAGGGCCGGGCGGCCGAGTTCGCGGGGATCGCCGCGCTTGGCGACGCGGTGCCCGACCCGCTGTCGCCCGACACGATGGCCCGGTCGCGCCTTGGCTGGGCCGAGGACGACCGCGCCCGCGACTGGATGGCACTGACCCGCCGCGCGCTGGACTTCCGCGCCGCCCATGTCGTGCCGCTGCTGAAAAGCGGCATGCCTGAGACCTCGGTGACCCGCGACGGCCCCGGCCTGATCCGCGCAACTTGGCGCTTTCCGGCGGGCGGGCTGACCCTGTCGCTGGCCCTGGGCCAGACCGACCCCGCGCCCTTGGCGGATGCCGATTTCAGCGTCGGCGCGCCTGACGCCTCTCATTCCCTGACCGTGAAGGCGCTGCCTTCGGCCCCCCTCTCCCAGAAAGACCCTGCATGACCCCGCGCATCCCGACTGCCACCAGCCGCATCCAGCTGCGCGAGGGGTTCGACTTCGCGGCCCTGTCCGAGCGTCTGGACCAGATCGCCGATCTGGGCGTCACGCATCTGTACCTGTCGCCGATCTTCACGGCGACCGAGGGCTCGACCCACGGCTATGACATCACCGACCCGAGCGAGATCGACCCCGCGCTTGGCGGGCGTCGCGGCTTCGACCGGCTGGCGCGGCAGGCGCAGGCCAAGGGTCTGGGCATCATCCTGGACATCGTCCCGAACCACACCGCCTTCTCGGTCCAGAACCCCTGGCTGGCGGATGTGCTGGCGCATGGCCGGTCCAGCATGCGCGCCCGGCATTTCGACATCGACTGGCAGGCCGGGCCGCTGGTGCTGCCGTGGCTGCCCGAACCCTTCGAGAAGATGCTGCTGGGCGGCGCCTTCAAGGTCCGCGACGGGCAGTGGCAGTTCAACGGCATGTCCCTGCCGCTGTCGCCGGGCTCCGACACGACCTCGGACCTGCGCGCGCTGCACGAGGCGCAGAACTGGCGTCTGGTCCATTACGCGATGGAGCGGGATTCGATCACCCATCGCCGCTTCTTCAACGTCACCGACCTGATCGGCATGCGGGTCGAGGACCAGCGCGTCTTCGACGACACCCATGCGCTGATCATCGATCTGGTGCGCGGGGGGCAGGTGCAGGGGCTGCGCGTCGACCATGTCGACGGTCTGGCCGATCCCGCGGGCTATCTGGACCGGCTGGCGCGCGCCCTGCCCGTCACCCCCATCTGGATCGAGAAGATCCTGACCGGCGACGAGATCCTGCCCGAGGGCTGGCAGACCGTCGGCACCACCGGCTACGAGGCCGGGCGGCTGATCTCGCGCATGCTGACGCCTCAGGCGGGCCTGGACGATCTGGACGGCATCTGGCGTGAGGCCACCGGCGAGACCTCGGACTTCCACAGCGCCCTCATCCGCGCCAAGCACGACGTGCTGGACAACGAACTGGCCGCCGAGCGGCGGCAGCTGGCGCAGATGGCGGGGCAGGCGATGGCCGGATCGGTCGAGGCCGAGCCCGGCCCCGAGATGCTGCGCGAGGCGGTCACCGCCCTGCTGGTCGCGATGCCCTGCTATCGCAGCTATGTCATCCGCGACGGCGCGGGCGAGCATGACCGCGCGATGATCGGCCGCGTGGCGGACGAGGCGGCGGCGACCCTGCGCCATGACGAGGTGCTGCGCGCGCTGGCCGCGATCTGGACCGATCCGGCCAACCATGCGCAGATGGATTTCGTGACCCGGCTTCAGCAGGTCTCGGGCGCGCTGCTGGCCAAGGCGCAGGAGGATACGGCGGGCTTCCGCTGGACCCGCTACCTGCCCGGCAACGAGGTGGGGGCCGAGCCCGACGAGGCGACCGTGACCGCCGAGGATGCGACGAAGACGCTGAACCGCCGCCGCCCCGGCGACATGGTGCTGACCTCGTCCCATGACAGCAAGCGCTCCGAGGATGCGCGCGCCCGCCTGATCGCGGCCAGCCACCTGCCGCAGGATCTGGGCGCGCTGGACCAGGCCGCCGCCGCCATGTCCGCGGCCAAGGACGTGCCGCCCGCCTGGCGCTGGTACATGGTCCAGTCCGCCCTGGCGCTGCATGGCGCGGACGAGGCGCCCGAGCGTCTGGCCCGCCACGTGCAGAAGGCCATGCGCGAGGCCAAGGAGGACAGCTTCTGGACCAATCCCGACGAGGCGCTGGAAGAGCGCGTCGCGGCTCTGGGTGCCGCGCTGCTGGCCGAATGGGAGGGCACGCCGCCCGAGGCGCTGACCCGGCTTCTGGACCGGTCGCAGGCGCTGGTGCTGATGCAGCTTCTGCTCAAGATGATCATGCCGGGCTTTCCCGACATCTATCAGGGCACGCAGGACCTGTTCCTGGCGCTGACCGATCCCGACAACCGCCGCCCGCCCGATTGGGACGGGCTGGCGATGATCGGGGACCGCGATGATCTGGGCAGCCTCAAGGCGCAGTGGACGCGGAGCCTCTTGCAGATGCGCCAAGCCGAGGCGGACCTGCTGCGCGACGCCACCTCCGAGGCACGGATCGACGCGGCGGGCGTCTCGCTGATTCGGCGTCTGGACAGCCGCCGCCTGATCGCGCGGCTGGACCTGCCGGACGCCCCGGGCGACGATCTGCCGCAGGGCGAGACGCTGCTGGACTGGACCGGGCCGGATGGCTGCCGAGTGCGTCTGGTTGACGCCAAATCGGGCAGGGGCCGGGCTGATATTTGACGGCCCCGGGAACATCCTGAGCGCGAGTTGGTTCGGCAAGGACCAGCCCGCGTCGCGTCCCCGTGCCGCCCGCGCGGCACCACCCCCGAAGCCAGAGGAGCCGCCCGTGTCCGTTCTTCCTCCCCATCCGCCGGGCACGCCCGCCATGCCCCTGCGCGCGCCGATGACGCCCCGCGCGACCCCCGCGCCGGACATGGCGACGCTGCTTCTGGCGGGGGGCAAGGGCACGCGGCTGCACGATCTGACCGCGCGCGACAGCAAGCCCGCCGTGCCCTTCGCCGGGTCGAACCGGATCATCGACTTCGCCATGGCGAACGCGGTGCGCTCGGGGCTGCGGCGGATGCTGGTCGCCACGCAATACGCGCCGCGCAGCCTGCATCACCACCTTCCCACCCGGTGGGGCCACCGGTTCGAGCCGCGCGGATTGCAGACCCGCGACGGACGCGACCTGTACCAGGGCACCGCCGATGCCGCCCGCCGCTGCTGGGCGCCGATCGAGGCGATGGGCGGCGATCAGGTGCTGATCCTGGCCGCCGACCATGTCTATGACATGGATTACGGCGCGCTTCCGGCCGCGCACCGCGCCTCGGGCGCGGCGGTGACGGTCGCGGTCGACACCGTGCCGCGCGCCGAGGCGACCGAGTTCGGCGTCATGCAGGCCGATGCGACGGGGCGCATCCTGTCCTTTCGCGAAAAACCGGCCGATCCCGCGGGCATGATCGGCGATCCAGATCGGACGTTGGTGTCGATGGGCATCTACGTCTTCGATCGCCGCTGGCTACGGGCGGCGCTGTTCGACCGTCCCGCCCCGGCGATGGATTTCGGCCATGACGTCATTCCCGATGCCGTGACCCAGGGGCAGGCCGCCGTCTGGCAGCTGCCCGCCGGGCCCTCGGGCAAGGCCTACTGGCGCGACGTCGGCACGCTGGACGCGCTGCGCCGCGCGCAGCTGGACTTCATCGAGACCCCGCCCGCGCGCCTGCCCTTCGCCTGCCCCGTCACGGACTGGTATCTGGGGCAGGGCAGCATCGCCATGCCCGGGGCCGTCGTGCCGCAGGGCGCCCGCCTGACCAACAGCCTGGTCGCGCCCGGAACGCAGGTCCCCGCCGGACTTGTCACCGGCGACGACCCGGACGAGGATGCCCGCTGGTTCACCCGCACCGATGCGGGTACAGTTCTGATAACCCAAGCGATGCTGGACCGCCGTGCGGCACATGCCCATATCCGGCGCTCGGTCACATCGCCCGCCCCTTTCAAACGTCGAGGACTTCATGCGTGATCAGACCCCCCCTTCCTTTGATGCCAGCCAGGCCCGATCCGATATTCTCGGGGCCGAATACGTGGGCGAGGGGACGAATTTCGCACTGTTTTCCGACCACGCCACCAAGGTCGAGCTGTGCCTGTTCGACGAGACGGGGCAGGAAGAACTGCACCGCCTGACCCTGCCCGACATGGAGGGCGGCGTCTGGTTCGGATACCTGCCCGACATCCTGCCGGGCCAGGTCTACGGCTATCGCGTCCACGGCCCCTACGAGCCCGAGAACGGCCACCGCTTCAACCCCAACAAGCTGCTGCTGGACCCCTATGCCCGCGAGTTGCGCGGCGAGATCATCTGGGACGACGCGCTGCACGGCTATACCATCGGCGAGGACGACCTGTCCTTCGACACCCGTGACAGCGCGCCCTTCATGCCCAAGGGCGTGGTCGTGGACAGCCGCTTTGACTGGGACACCGAGCGCGCGCTGCGCACGCCCTGGACCGACACGGTGATCTACGAGGCCCATGTGAAGGGCATGACGCAGGCGCATCCCGACGTCCCCGAGGAGTTGCGCGGCACCTTCCGCGGCCTCGTGAGCGAGCCGATCATCAGCCACCTGCAGAAGATCGGCGTGACCACGGTCGAACTGCTGCCGATCCACGCCTATGCCAACGACCGCTATCTGGTCGAGAAGGACCTGTCGAACTACTGGGGCTATTCGACCCTGTCCTTCTTCGCGCCGCATGCGCCCTATCTGAAGACGGGCCAGATCCGCGAAGTGAAGGAGGCCATCCGCCGCTTCCACAAGGCGGGGATCGAGGTCATCCTGGACGTGGTCTTCAACCACACCTGCGAGGGCTCGGAACTGGGCCAGACCCTGTCCTTCCGCGGCATCGACAATGCCAGCTACTACCTGCTGTCGGACGACAAGCGCCACAGCTTCGACACCACCGGCACGGGCAACACCCTGAACGTCGCGCATCCGATGGTGCTGCGCATGGTCATGGACAGCCTGCGCTATTGGGTGCAGTCCATGCATGTGGACGGCTTCCGCTTCGACCTGGCCTCGACTCTGGGGCGCGAGACCGAAGGCTTCGAGCGCGACGGCAGCTTCTTCAACGCGATCCGCCAGGACCCGGTCCTGTCGGGCATCAAGCTGATCGCCGAGCCTTGGGACGTGGGCGACGGCGGCTATCAGGTCGGCGGCTATCGCTGGCCCTTCCGCGAGTGGAACGACCAGTTCCGCGACGACACCCGCGCCTTCTGGCGCCGCGACCCGGGCATGCTGGGCGCAATCAGCGAGCGTCTGTCGGGATCGCCCGTGCAGTTCAACCACAGCCACCGCCCCGCGACCAGCTCGGTCAACTTCGTGGCGGCGCATGACGGCTTCACGCTGTGGGACACGGTCAGCTACAACGACAAGCACAACGACGCCAATGGCGAGGACAACCGCGACGGCCACGGGCACAACCTGTCCGACAACATGGGCGCCGAGGGTCCGACCGAGGACGCTGCCATCGACACGGCCCGCCTGCGCCGCGTGCGCGGCATGCTGGCGACGGTCTTCCTGTCGCAGGGCGTGCCGATGATCCTGGCCGGCGACGAGCTGGGCAACAGCCAGGACGGCAACAACAACGCCTACTGCCAGGACAATGCGATCAGCTGGCTGGACTGGGACGCCGCCCGCGCCGATGTGCGCGACGCGGTGGTGGCACTGGCCGCCTTCCGGACCGAGACGGGGCTGGCCTCGACCCGCTTCGCCAGCACCGCCGAGGATGCGATCGAGGGCCATCCGATCAGCCGCTGGCTGCATCCGCGCGGCGAGGCGATGCAGGAGGGCGACTGGTCCGACGGCGAGCAGCGCGCCCTGGGCCTGCTGCTAGAGCCCGTCTCGGGCGGTGAGGTCCTGATCGTGATGAATGCGGGCGACGACACCGAGTTCGCCCTGCCCGAGGGCGAGTGGTGCCTGCGCATCGACACCGCACGTGACGACGTCGCCTGCAGCGAGATCATCTCGGGGACGTTGCCCCTGGGTTGGCAAAGCGTGGCCGCGCTGACGCGCGTGGTCCCGTCCTCCGGCGCGCATTGACGCGCCGGACAGAGTTCAAGAAAAAATGGAGGACAAGATGATGGACGACCGCACACCCGACCGGAACGAGGCGATCCGCAGCCGCGCGCACGAGATCTGGGAGAGCGAAGGCTGCCCCGAGGGCCGCGAGGCCGAGCATTGGGCCCGCGCCGAGGCGGAACTGTTCGCGACCGACGAGGGCGGCGCCCTGTCGGACACGGCGGCGGAGACCGGGACCATGCACGAGGCGATGCCCGATGCCTCGGGATCTGACGCGATGACGGCGGATGCGGCACCCGATGCCTCGGCCGAGGATGCGTCGGGGCTGGCTTCGACAGGGGACAATGCGCTTGGCGCCAAGCCCGCCCGCAAGCCGCGCCGCAAGCCTGCTGCCAAGTAGGTTCAGAACCAAGCCGAACGGAAACGGCGCGCGACCCTGCCCGGGGTCGCGCGCCGTCTTCGTTCGGCCGCCTTGTTCAGCCCAGGATCACCCGATGCTCCGCCTGGCCCTTGGCACCCGATGCGACGGCGAAGGTGCAGCCGTCCTCGGGCGTCGGGGCGTCCAGGCCGACCTTGGCCGAGGTGACGAACAGCGTCGTCAGATCGGCGCCCCCGAAGCCGGGGCACGTCGTCTGCACCGCCGGCAGGTCGATGGCCCGGTCGAAGCGTCCCTGCCGGTCATGGCGCGCCACCCGGCCCGCGCCCCATTGCGCCACCCACAGCCCGCCCTCGGCATCGATGACCGCGCCATCGGGATTGAGACCCTCGGCGCCGAGGTCGATGAAGACCTGCGGATCGCCCTTGGGCCAACCCTGCGCGTCCAGCGCCACGCGCCAGATCACCCCCAGATCCGTATCGGCGAAATGCGCCAGATCGCCGCCGGGCGCGAAGCAGATCGCATTGCTGATGGTGATGTCCTCGAACAGGCGCCGCAACTCGCCCTTGTAGTAGCGCCAGATCGAGCCCGCGCCCGCCTGACCCTCCATCCCCATCGTGCCGATCCAGAAGCCGCCCTGCGGATCGGCCCGCCCGTCATTCGAGCGGGTCAGCGGGTTGTCGGCCTCCAGCGGCACCAGCAGCTGGCGCGAGCCGTCGGCCAGACCGACCAGCGACAGCGCCCGGCTGGAGGCGACCAGCAGGTGGTCGCGGTCCACGATCCCGGCGGCCGAGACATGGTCGTCGAAATCCCAATGCTGCCGGGCGCCGTCGAGCGGCTTGAGATACATCCGCTTGCTCAGGATATCGAACCAGATCACCGCGCGGCGGTCGGAATGCCACAGGACGCCTTCGCCCAGATCGCAGGCTGTGTCGTCAAAGATCATGCTGCCACCTCGTCCCATGCGACCACCAGAGCGCGCGCGCGTTCCGACACCGTATCCGCATCGTCGCCGGGCCGATAGAGCGCCGAGCCGATCCCCAGCCCCGCCGCCCCCGCCTGATGCCAGTCCCCCATCGTCGCGGCCGAGACGCCGCCCACCGCCCAGAGCGCGGTGTCCGGCGGCAGCACCGCCTGCATCGCGCGCAGGCCCGCGGGGCCGATCAACTCTCCGGGGAACAGCTTCAACGCGGTGGCCCCGGCGGCCAGCGCGGCGAAGGCCTCGGTCGGGGTCATCACGCCGGGATAGCTGTCCATCCCGGCGGCCACGGTTGCGCGGATCACGGCCGGGTCGCAATTGGGCGACAGGACCATGCGCCCGCCCGCCTGCGACACCGCCGCGACCTGATCGGGATGCAGCACCGTGCCGGCGCCGATCCGCGCCCGGTCCCCGAACTCGCGCACCATCGCCGCGATGCTGTCCAGCGGATCCGGAGAGTTCAGCGGCACCTCCAGCCGGGTGATGCCGGCGACGATCAGGGCCTGCGCGATGGCCGGAGCCTCGGCCGGGGTCAGGCCGCGCAGGATGGCGATGAGGGGTCGGGACATGGGACGGATCCTTGCGGTCGGAGGTCAGGCGGGATCGAGGACGGACCGGTGCGCGGCGGTCAGCCCCGCAAGCGTCGCATCCCGGTCGGACATGCGCGACACGGGCACGCCTTGGGCGGCCAGCGCATCGGCGTAAAGCTGAGACAGGGCGGGGGCGCCGATCACGGTCACCTCGCAGCCCAGCCACCACGGCCGGGCGGCGGCCAGTTCCCACCCGATCAGCGTGCCCGACAACCGCGCCCGCGCCACGGCCGGGTCCAGCCCCGACAGCAGCGATTCCGCACGCAGCTGGAACAGCCCGCCATAGCCGCGCTCGGGCCGCGCCATCGCATCCGAGACGGCGGCCAAGAAGGCCTGCGGATCACCCTCGCCCTCACCCTCGCCCAGGGAATGGCGCAGCACCGAATGCCCGGCGATCAGGGCGAACAGCTCTCCGGTCATGAAGGTCTTGAAGTTGCAGATCTCGCGGGCCGAGATGCGGACCCATTTCGTATGGGTGCCGGGCAGGCAGGCGATGCCGTCGAAATCGGGTGTCAGCGCCAGAAGCCCCGCGATCTGCGTCTCTTCGCCGCGCATCACATCGGCAGGGCTGTCCTGCCGCAGGCCCGCCGCGATCCGCACGGGCCGCCCGCCGGGATCGCCGGGCACCGGGATCAGCTGCGGCACGGCGGGGCAGGGCACGGGGATGTAGGGCGCCTCGACCCAGCCCTGGCGCGATCCGACCATGCCGCAGGCGATCACCGGAACGGCGGGCCAGCCCGCCGTCGCCTCGGCCAGCACGGGGGCGAAGTCCTGCGGCGCCAACCCGCCCATGCCGCGATCGAAGGTCCGGGCCTCGACGATGCTGCGCCCGGACATGGCCCAGAGCCGCAGGTTCGTCGTGCCCCAATCGGCGGCGATCCAGTCTATCGTCATGCAGTCCCCCCGGTCCCGGGTCCATCTGTGCGGGAAGGCGGCGCGCAGGGCAAGCCCCTCGCCCGCAGGCCCTCCTCAGTCGCTGCGCGCCTCGGCGCGGGCCAGCTTGTCCTCGACCCGGCGGAAGGCGGCCAGCAGCTCGTCGCTGAACTGCCCCGGCGCGAACTCCCGCAGGCCCGAATGCGCGGCGCAGAGCCAGCGCAGATCGCGGGTCTTCGCGGCCAGCCCGTGCAGCCAGTCGCGGAAATCGCGCACCGCGCCCACGCGCGGCAGCAGCGCCTGCGGCAGCGTGGGGTGCAGGAAGACGCGCGGTTCGGGGAACAAGCGGCGCAGCAGGCCCGGCACCGGCATCAGGTTGATCGTGTCGTCGACATGCAGGGTCCGGCTGGCGGGATGCCACGCCAGCAGCGATCCCGCATGGACCTTGGAATTGCGGCTGACATAGTCGATGCCGCGCGGCAGCAGGAATTCCAGATCCGGCGCAAACATCTGCGCCACTTCGGGGCTTTCCACGGGTTCGGACCGCCAGTCCAGATCTGGATGGCGCAGCCGGTGACGATGCGAGCCAAACAGCGCGGCACCGGGGAAGTCGCGGGCGATGGCCGCGCAATGCAGGGTGTGGAACGGATGCAGGTTCAGGACGGCCCGCACCTCGCGCCCCTGGCCTGTCAGCTCCATGACCGCCTGCCGCACCGCGCCGCGCAGGGGATAGCTGTCCAATATCGCGAAGCCGCCCGAGGACAGGCGTACCAGCGCCGCCTGCGTGCCCACGTTCAGCACGCCGCCGATGCGCAGATCGCCGCGGATCGTCCAGAAGTCTGCGCCCAGATCGCGGATCGCCTCGGTCATGGGCGGGCCTCACGCATTGCGGGCACCACCCGCCGAGGCCTGGCGGTCGGCCTCGGGCAGCCTGACCTGACGGCAGATCTGGTTCAACGCGCCCTTGAGCCCCTCTTCCAGCGTCGGGTGGTAGAAGGGCAGCAGCAGCATGTCGGCCGCGGTGGTGCCGGACTGCACCGCCCAGACCAGAAGATGCGACAGATGCTCGGCCCCGGGGCAGCACAGCTCGGCCCCGGTCAGGCGGCCCTGTGGGTCGGCGTAAAGGACGACCAGCCCCTCGGCCCGCGCCTCGGCCCGGGCGCGGCCCTGATCGGAATAGTCGCTGCGCGCGATGATCGTGTCGTCGCCGGGCGCGTCGCCCACCTGCGCCAGCGGCGGATCGGTGAAGGTCAGGGTGAAGGGCGTGCTGCGATGCCCGGGCCGCACGCGCGGATGGCAGGCGGCGTTGCGCCCGGCGATCTCGCCCTCGGTCGAGGCCTCGTGCAGCAGCGGCACATCGGCATCGGCGTCGCCCGCGATGAAGATGGCACTGCCGCCGCAGCGCATCGTGTCGCGGTCGAAGACCGGCGTGCCGTGTTCGTCCAGATCCAGTCCCGACGCCGCCAGATCCAGATCGTCCAGCAGGGGCGCCCGGCCCGTCGCGACCAGAACGTGGCTGAAGACCGCATGGCCTTCGCTGTCGCCGCTCCAGTCGAGGCGGATGCCCTGCGGATCGGCGCGGGCCTCAGTGTCGACGCCCAGGCACAGGGTCAGGTCGCGGCCGACGGCGCGGGACAGCGCGTCGTGGATGTCATCCTCGCGCGCCTTGCCAAGCCGCGTCTCGTGGTCGAACAGCGTCACCGCGACGCCGAGGCGCCCCATGGCCTGCGCCAGTTCCAGACCGATGGGACCGCCGCCGATCACCGCCAGGCTGTCGGGCAGATCAGGCAGCTCGAACAGCGTCTCGTTGGTCAGGATGCGCGGGCCCAGATCGCGGAAGGGCGCCGGCACGACCGCGGCCGAGCCGGTCGCGATGACCACGGCCTTGGCCTCGACCCGGCGTCCGTCCTCCAGCATCAGGGTCGCAGGCCCGGTGAAGCGGGCGCGCCCGGTGATGGCCGTGTCGGGGGGCAGGTCGTCGAAGCTTTCGCGCGTGAACTCGACGAAGCGGTCGCGTTCCTCGCGCAGTCGCGCCATCACGGCGGGACCGTCGATCTGCACCGATCCGGACTGCACGCCGAAGACCGGCGCGCGGCGTGCATCATGGGCCGCGCGCGCCGCGACGATCAGCAGCTTGGAGGGCATGCAGCCAGTATTGGCGCAGAGCGTGCCGCGAAACTCGGGGTCGATCAGCAGGGTGCGGGCGCCATGTTCGCGGGCCGACCGTTCGGCGGCGATGCCGGCGGTGCCGGCGCCGATGACGGCCACATCGCAGATCAGGTCGGGGCGGGCGGCCTCGGGCAGATCACGCATGGGCCACCGCCACGCAGGCCAAGGATGGATGCCGGGCGAGACCGCCTGCGTGAACGGAACGGAGAGGTGCGCGGATCATCCGGATGGCCTTTGGGGTTGTTCACAGCCACAACCGGCCCGCCCCCCGCGCGTTCCCTGCCGCGCCATCACGCGCGCGTGTGCCGCCCGCAGCGCCGCCCGTCAGGTGCCCTGCGCGGCTGCTAGTCCTTTGGCGATGATCGGACCCGTCGGGCGCCCGGTGGGCGATCCGCCCTCGGGCTCCAGCGTGATCTCGTAGAGCTGCGCGTCCGTGGGGCGGGGCAGGTCGGGACCGGCCAGGCGCGCGGCACTTGGCCCCTCCAGCACGCCAAGCGAGCGTGGCCCCATCTCGGCCGAGGGCAGCGTCCAGGCCTGGATCGAGAAGCCCTGCGGCACCTCGACATCCGAGACGAAGCGGATCTGCGCGGTCTCGTCGCCGTAATCCTCGATCACCGCGCGGGGCAGGCCCTGATCGTCCAAGAGCACGGCGACCACCTGCGGCGCGGGCGCGGGCTGCAACCCGGCGCCGCCAAGGCCAAGCGCGACGCCCAGGACCAGCGCCGCCGCCAGCCCCGCCAGCCAGCGGCGCGGGGCGGAGGGCAGGTTGGCGGGCTGCGCCGGGCGCATCGTCGGATCGCCCGACAGCCCGGGCGGGACCGCGGCGGGCGCCAGATCCTGCGCGGCGTCCTGCGGGGTCTCGGCAAGCTGCAAACGCAGCCGGTCCGCGAAGCCCTGGGGCAGGGGCAGCGGGGTCGCGGACTGGTCCAAAGGCAGCAGCTGGTCGCGCAGGCGGGCCACCTGGGCGGCCAGTGCCGGGTCGCGGACCATCAGCGCCTCGAACAGCTGCGCCTCGGCCGGGGTCAGCAGGCCCAGGGCATGGTCGTCGGCATGGCCGGTCAGGTCGTCCTGAAGCGGGTTCATGACAGGCACTCCCTCAGCGAGGCCAGCCCGCGCCGGATCCAAGATTTCGCTGTGCCGAGCGGCACGCCCTGCCGGGCCGAGATCTCGCCATGGCTGTAGCCCGCGACATGGGCCAGAAGGATCGCGCGGCGGCTTGGATCGTCCAGCGTGTCCAGGCATTCGCCAAGCCGCCCGGTCCCGGCCAGCAGCTTCCAGTCGTCATCGGGCTGCAGGTCCTGGCGGGCCTCCTGCATGCGGGTCAGGTCCTCGGGGGACAGGCTGGCCAGCCGCTTGTCGTCGCGCAGGATGGTCAGGCAGCGGTTGCGCAGCACGGCATAGATCCAGCCGCGCGCCGATCCGCCCGCCCGGTCCTGCTGGGGCGCCTTGCGCCAGACCTGCACCATCGCATCCTGCAGCGCCTCCTCGGCCAGGTCGTGACGGCCCAGGATGCGATAGGCCACGCCCAGAAGCTGCGGCCCCTCGTGCTGCAGGATGACGTCGATCCCCTCGGGGCGACCTTCGGCGCAGGCGTCCAGCGCCTGTTCCAGATGGCGTCTTGGCTGATCGTTCACGATGTCCCCCCGGCGTGTCGCGGCCATCCTGACCCGAAGCCGCCATGGGGGAAACCCCGTCCCGGGCCGAAGCGAAGATTTTTTGATTTTTTCTGCATCCGGTTGTGCGGATGCCGCGTCATCGGGTCAAGGGACGGCGAAACCGCCGCCCGCCACAGGAACCCGAACGGAAAGGAACACCCCATGTTTCGCATCACCGCCGTCTCCGCCTCTGCACTCGCCCTTTCGGTCGCCACGGCCGCTGCCGCCACCGGTGTCGGCCTGACCGACGACCGCACGCTGGTCATGTTCGACACCGAGACGCTGGAGGTCACCGGCACGATGGAGGTCGAGGGCGTCGACCGCCTGCTGGGCATCGACCTGCGCCCGTCGAACAACACGCTGGTCGGCGTCACCGACGACATGCGCATCGTGACGATCGACCCCGCCACGGGCGCCGCCACCGACCTGTCCACGATGGACACCCCCCTCGAGGTCGGCGACATGCCGGTGATCGTGGACTTCAACCCGATGGCCGACCGCCTGCGCTTCATGACCGGCACCACGAACCATCGCGTGAACGTGGACACCGGCGAGGTCACCGTCGACGGCAGCCTGAACTGGACGCCCGAGGACGAGAATTCCGAAGCCGCCCCGATGATCGCCGCCGCCGCCTACATCAACAGCTACGGCACCCCCGAGGCGACCGCGATGTACAACATCGACGCGGGCCTGGGCGCGCTGCTGCAGCAGACCGCCCCCAATGACGGCACGCTGGCGACCATCGGCATGCTGAACGTCGAGGATGCGGGCGAGGCGATGGCCTTCGACGTGCAGACGGACGACCAAGGCGTGAACATGGCCTGGCTGATCACGAACAACATCATTCACTCGGTCGATCTGGAGACCGGCGCGGCCACCGCCGCCGGCGAGATCACCGGGGTCGAGGGAGAGATCCGCGACCTGACCGTGATGCCCGCGATGTAAGTTGCGGGCTGTGGCCCGGGCCGCGTGGCCCGGGACTGTTTGACCAGTTCAGGCGCATCCTTCGGGATGCGCCTTTTTTCGTCGGATGCCCTGCTAATCCTCGGATGCCTCGCGGGCAGCAAAAAGCCCGGCCCCGTCGCGGTGGGCCGGGCGGATCAGGGGACCCGGATCAGTTCGCCGGGGCCGGGGCCGGGTCGGCCTGCGTCGGGGATGCGGGCAGGCTGTCGCGCGGCAGCGGCGCGGGCTCGGCAGGAGCGGGCTCTGCCGCGGCAGGGGCCGGGTCGACGGCAGCAGGCGCCGGCTCCACGGCGGCGGTGGCCGCCGCCTCGAAGCGGTCGCTGTCGATGGGGCCGTCCGACACGGATCCATCGGCGGCGGCGACCCGCCAGACCGTGTTGCCTGCATCGTCCGCGACCAGCAGCGCGCCGGTCCCGTCAAGGCCCACGCCGACCGGGCGTCCGCGCACCTCGCCATCGACCAGGAAGTCGGTGACCACGTCCTGCATCATCCCGTCGGGTTCGCCATCGGTGAATGGGACGTAGGACACCTTGTAGCCATTGAAGACATCACGGTTCCAGCTGCCGCGCTGGCCCACGAAGGCGCCCGCGCCGAAGCCCTCGGGCATGGCCGAGCCGTCCGTGAAGACCAGCCCCAGGGCCGCGACATGGCTGGACAGCGCATAGTCGGGCGACAGGGCCGTCTCGACCAGATCGGGGCGGGCGGGGCGCACCCGCTCGTCCACGTGATCGCCGTAATAGCTGTAGGGCCAGCCGTAGAAGGCGCCGTCCTGCACCGAGGTCATGTAGTCCGGGACCAGATCGGGGCCCAGCTCGTCACGCTCGTTGATGACCGCCCACAGCTCGCCCGAGGTCGGGTTGAAGGTCAGCCCGTTCGGGTTGCGCAGGCCCGAGGCATAGATGCGCGAGGCCCCCGTCTCCCGGTCGATCTGCCAGATCGCGGCGCGGCCCTTCTCGGCCTCCATCCCGTTCTCGGCGGCGTTCGAGTTCGAGCCGACCGAGGCATAGAGCATTGTGCCGTCCGGGCTGAGCGCCAGGTCCTTTGTCCAGTGGTGGTTCAGCGGCCCGCCAGGCAGGGGCGCCAGGGTGGTGGGCTGGGCGGTGATCGCCGTGTCGCCCAGAACATAGGGATAGGCCTCGACCGCATCGGCGGCGGCGACATAGAGCGTGTCGTCGATCCAGGCCAGGCCGAAGGGCGAATGCAACCCGGTCAGCAGGTCGTGGCGTTCGTCCACCACGCCGTCGCGGTCGGTGTCGCGCAGCAGTGTGATCAGGTTGCTGTCCGCCTGCGGCCCGCTGCCGCCGCCCGAGGCGAAGGCCATGATCCAGCCGCGGATGTAGTCCTTGGGCCGGTATTTCGGCTTCCCCTCGGGGGCGCGGGACTGCACGACCAGCACGTCGCCGTTGGGCAGGGTGTGGACGGTGCGCGGGTTGACCAGGTCGGTGGCATAGGCGGTGATCGCCAGCCCCTCGGCCACGGTGGGGGTCTGGCCCTCGGCCCAGCCCACGACCTCGGCCACGTTCACGCTTGGCAGCAGGTTGACGAATTGCGGCTCGGGCAGGACCGGGTCGGGGCCGATCTGGCTGGCGACGTCGAAGGCATCGGCGGGCGCATCCTGCGCCATGCCCGCATGGGGCAGGGCCAGCATCAGGACGGCGCCGCCGGTCAGCAGGATCGCGCGGTGCGACAGAACAAGGGGGGTCATCATGGGGGTCGTCCTTCTCAGGCGCGGATGAGGGGGCGGCGGGCCGCGCGGCGGTTGAGCAGGGCGGCGCCCAGCATCACGAGACAGGTCACGGCGGACAGGGCGATCCCCCAGGGCATGATCGCCGTCCAGCCGTCGCCCGCATGCATCAGGCTGTTCACGAAGCCCAAAACGAGCGTCAGCACATAGAGGCCAAGGACGCCCCAGCCCGGCCGGGCGCGCTTGGTCAGCGCGCCGATGATCCAGAACAGCGCAGCGATGCCGCCCGCGATCAGGCCGAAGAACAGCAGCCAGGACGAGAAGTCCTGCCACATCAGCACAGTGGTGCGCAGATAGGCGGTGTCGGTGACCACGGTCAGCGCCAGGAAGGCGGCGGCGAAATGCGTCAGCACCACCGCTCCGGGGAAGGGTCTGGCGAGAGGCGCGCCGTCGAAGGAGGGGTTTACGGCCATGGTCTCGCTTTCCTGAATGCGTTCTGCGGCCAAGAACGGCCCCGCCGGGCGGATGTTCCGGACGATTTCGGGAAATCGTTCCGAAGCGCTCCGCACGGGGCGGGGCCGCGCGGACCCTAGGGCTGGTCGGCGGGGCCCGAGGCGCGGGCCAGAAGATCCTCGACCTGCGGGCCGATGGCCTCGACGATCTGGCGCACGCCTTCCGCGTTGGGGTGGATGCGATCCTCCTGCATCAGGTCGGACAGGGACAGCCCCTGGGTCGCCTTCTCTCCGATCGGGCCCAGGAAGTCGGGGACCAGGATCGCGTCGTGCTGGGCGGCCAGATCGACATACATCGCCTCGAAGTCGCGCTTGAAGTCGGGGCCGTAATTGCCCGGCGCGGGCAGGCCCGCCAGCAGCACGGGCACGCCCGCCGCCCCGGCGCTCTGCAGGATCGCGTCCAGATTGGCGCGGCTGGAGGCCGGGTCGATCCCGCGCAGCAGGTCGTTGCCGCCAAGCGCCACGATCATCGCGTCGGGATCCTCGGCCAGGGTCCAGTCGATGCGCGCGGCCCCCCCGGCGGTGGTGTCGCCCGACACGCCCGCATTGGTGATCTGCACCTCGTGGCCGCGCCCCTGCAGCCAGTCCTCCAGCACCGGCACGAAGCCCTCCTCCTGCGGCAGGCCGTAGCCCTGCGTCAGACTGTCGCCCATCGCGGCCAGCCGCAGCGCCTGCGCGTCAGCAGGGACTGCCCCCAGGGCCAGCAGCCCCATCACCATTGCGGCAAGGGCCCCGGTCGGGCGGTTGCCAAGCCGCGCGCGGCGCCCGTATCGTGGCCCCGAAATCCGTGCGCGGACTGTGAGGACTGACCAGATGGCCGACCCCGTGATCCGCCTGCGCGACGCGCAACTGACGCTGCAGGGCAATGCGGGGCCGGTGAACATCCTGCGCGGCATCTCGCTGGAGGTCGGGCGGGGCGAGACGGTGGGGCTGGTGGGTCCGTCGGGGTCGGGCAAATCGTCGCTCCTCATGCTGATGGGCGGTCTGGAACGCGCCAGCGGCGGCCAGGTCCATGCGCTTGGTCAGGATCTGACCGCGCTGGACGAGGACGCGCTGGCGCGCTTTCGTCTTGGCAATATGGGGGTGGTGTTCCAATCCTTCCACCTGATCCCGACGATGACCGCGCTGGAGAACGTGGCGACGCCGCTGGAACTGGCCGGACGGGCCGATGCCTTCGATCGCGCGGCGGCCGAGTTGGAGCGGGTGGGCCTGGGGGGGCGGCTGGATCACTATCCCGGCCAGCTGTCGGGGGGCGAGCAGCAGCGCGTGGCGCTGGCCCGCGCCGCAGCGCCGCGGCCCGCGATCCTGCTGGCGGACGAGCCCACCGGCAATCTGGACGGCGCGAATGGGCAGGCGATCATGGACCTGCTGTTCGGGCTGCACCGCGATCACGGCGCGACGCTGATCCTGGTCACCCACGACCCGGCGCTGGCCGAACGCTGCGACCGGGTGATCCGCCTGGATGACGGCCGCATCGCCGCAGAGCCTGCTTCCGGGCCCGCCTCCGGGGCCGCGACATGAGCCTGCGTCTGGCGGCCCGGCTGGCCCGGCGCGATCTGCGCGGGGGCTTGCGCGGCTTCTGGGTGCTGCTGACCTGTCTGGCGCTTGGGGTGGCGGCGATCACCGCCGTGGGCTCGGTCCGGGCGGCGATCCAGGCGGGGCTGACCCAGCAGGGCGCCGCCCTTCTGGGCGGCGATGCCGAGGTCAGCCTGACCTATCGCTTCGCCGATCCCGCCGAGCGCGCCTGGCTGGAGGGCCGCGCCACGACCGTCTCCGAGATCGTCGATTTCCGGTCGATGGCCGTGGTCGGGCAGGGCGACGGGGCCGAGCGCGCGCTGACCCAGGTCAAGGGCGTCGACGACGCCTATCCGCTGGAGGGCGCGCTGGTCCTGGACCCGCCGCAAGGCATCGCGGAGGCGCTTGGCCCCACGCCCGGGGGCCTGCCCGGCGGCGTCATGGCGCCGCTTCTGGCCGATAGGCTGGGGCTTGCGGTGGGCGAGGTGTTCCGGCTTGGCGTGCAGGATTTCGTGCTGACCGCCCGGCTGGTCAGCGAGCCCGACGCGGGCGCGGCCAGCTTCGGCTTCGGCCCGCGCACGCTGGTCCCGCGCGCCGCGCTGGAGGACAGCCAGCTGCTGGGCGCGGGCACGCTGTTCGACAGCCGCTATCGCCTGACCCTTCCGCCCGGCACCGACCTTGACGCGCTGCGGGACGACTGGCGCACGGATTTTGCCGACAGCGGCGCGCGCTGGCGCGACAGCCGCCGGGGCGCGCCGGGCATCGACACCTTCGTGGACCGGATCGGCGCCTTCCTGGTGCTGGTGGGCCTGACCGGGCTGGCCGTCGGCGGCGTCGGCGTCTCGGCCGCCGTGCGCGCGCATCTGGCGCGCAAGACGCAGGTGATCGCGGTCCTGAAGACGCTCGGCGCCTCGGGGCGGGTGATCTTCCAGGTCTATTTCCTGCAGGTCGGCGCGGTGGTGCTGGTCGGCGTCGCGGCGGGGCTGATCCTGGGCGCGCTGATCCCTTGGGCCCTGGCCCCCTTCCTGGCGGCGCGGCTGCCGGTGCCCGCGGTCTTCGCGCCCTATCCGGGGCCCCTGGCCGAGGCGGCGCTCTACGGCATCCTGACCGCCTTCGTCTTCACGCTGTGGCCCTTGGCCCGGGCGCGGCAGATCCGCGCGGCGACGCTGTTCCGCGACGGGGGCGGCGACGGGCAGGGCTGGCCGCAGCCGCTGTTCCTGGCGCTGATCGGGGCCGCGCTGGTCCTGCTGGTCGGGGCGGCGGCGATCTTCTCGGGCCTCTGGGGGCTGACCTTGGGCGTGGCGGGTGGCGTGGCTGCGGCCTTCGTCGTGCTGGCAGGGGCGGCGGCGTTGGTGCGCCGTGCCGCGCGCCGGGCTGGCCGGGCGCGGAGCCTGCAGGGCCGACCCGCGCTGCGGCTGGCGCTGTCGGCCATCGGCGGGCCGCGCGACGAGGCGCTGTCGGTCATCCTGTCCCTGGGGCTGGGCCTGACCGTGCTGGCCGCCGTGGGGCAGGTCGATTCGAACCTGCGCCGCGCCATCGCGACCGAGCTGCCCGACCGCGCGCCCACCTACTTCTTCCTCGACATCCAGCCCGACCAGCTGGAGGACGTGCGCACCCGCCTGACCGAGGATCCGCTGGTCTCGGACGTGCAGACCGCCCCCATGCTGCGCGGCGTCATCACCCGGATCAACGACCGCCCCGCCCGCGAGGTGGCGGGCGATCACTGGGTGCTGCGCGGCGACCGGGGCGTGACCTATGCCGCCACCCCGCCGCCCGGCACGCAGATCACCCAAGGGGAATGGTGGCCCGAGGATTACACGGGCCCGCCCCTGGCCAGCTTTTCCGACGAGATCGCGACCGAGATCGGCCTGAGCCTTGGCGACACGATCACCGTCAACATCCTGGGCCGCGACCTGACCGCCACCATCGCCAGCCTGCGCGAGGTCGATTTCTCGGATGCCGGGATCGGCTTCGTGATGGCGCTGGATCCCGCCGCCCTGCAGGGCGCGCCGCATACCCATATCGCCACGGTGCATGCAGGCCCCGAGGCCGAGGCACGGATCCTGCGCGACCTGGGCATGCGCTTTCCCAATGTCACCGCCATCCCCGTGCGCGAGGCGATCGACCGCGCCGCCGCCGCCCTGTCGGGGATCGCGGCGGCGACCTCTTGGGCGGCGGCGGCCACGCTGGTGACGGGCTTCGTCGTGCTGATCGGCGCCGCGGCGGCCGGAGAGCCCGCGCGCGTCTACGAGGCCGCAGTCCTCAAGACCCTGGGCGCCACGCGGCGGCGGATCCTGGGCAGCTTTGCCCTGCGCTCGGGGATCCTGGGGGCGGCGGCGGGGCTGGTCGCGCTGGTCGCCGGGGGGCTGGCCGGATGGGCCGTCAGCCGCTTCGTCATGCAGGTGCCGTTCCGGCTGGACCTGGGATCGGCGCTGACGATCGTGCTGGGGGGCATCCTGGTCACGCTGCTGGCCGGGCTGGCCTTCGCCTGGCGCCCGCTGGCCGCCCGCCCCGCGCAGGTGCTGCGCGGGCGGGATTGAGAAAGGGTCTGGACGCCCCTCCGATCCCGGCGGTCGGTGTCGGAGCGCCCGACACCCCCGCAGCGTGACGCACCACCTGGCCCCGCGACGCACGACAACCCCGGAGGCCGGGGTTGCTGGCAGGGCGGTCCTGTCAGGCTGTCAGCCGGTCGTCGACGCGGCGGCGGCGGGCAGTTCGATGTTGATCTCGAGACTGGACATCTGGTCGCCGCGTTCCATCCGGACCTCGACATCCTTGTCTCCGATGGGGACGTGCTTGCGGATCGCGGCCACGATGTCGCGCTGCAGCATCGGCAGGTAATCCGCCTCGGCGGTGCCGCTGCTGCTGCGCTCGTGGGCCAGAAGGATCTGCAAACGATCCTTGGCCGTGCGCGCGCTCGGGGTCGGGGGCTTCTTGCGGGCGAATCCGAACAGGTTCATGACGCACGTCCGAACAGGCGCTGGAACAGGCCCGGACGACGCTCGCCCTGCATGCGCATCTCGACCTGGGTGCCGGTCAGGCGGGACACGGCATCCTCGTAGGCCTGGGCCGCGGCCGAGGGGCCGTCCAGCACGACGGGCGTGCCCACGTTCGAGGCCTTCAGGATCGCCTTGCTTTCCGGGATCACGCCCAGAAGCGGCACGGCCAGGATCTCCAGCACGTCGGTCACGGTCATCATCTCGCCGATGTCGACGCGCGCCTGGTCATAGCGCGTGATCAGGACCTGCGCCTTGATCGGCTCGGCGCCCGCGGATTCGGCGCGGTGGGTCTGGCTGCTCAGAAGGCCCAGGATGCGGTCGCTGTCGCGCACGGACGAGACCTCGGGGTTGGTGACCACCACCGCCTCGTCGGCGAAATGCATCGCCATCTGGGCGCCATGCTCGATCCCGGCGGGGCTGTCGCAGATGATATAGTCGAACTCGGCCTTCAGCTCGGTCAGGACCTTCTCGACGCCGTCCTTGGTCAGGGCGTCCTTGTCGCGGGTCTGCGAGGTCGGCAGGATGAACAGCGTCTCGAGCCGCTTGTCCTTGATCAGCGCCTGCTTCAGCCGCGCATCGCCCTGAATCACGTTGATGAAGTCGAACACGACCCGGCGTTCGCAGCCCATGGTCATGTCCAGGTTGCGCAGGCCCACGTCGAAGTCGATCACGACCGTGCGGAAGCCCGCCTTGGCCAGCCCCGCCGAGATGGCGGCGGAGGAGGTCGTCTTGCCCACGCCCCCCTTGCCCGAAGTGACCACGATGACCCGCCCGAGGGGCGGCGTTTTCTTGGGTTCTGTCGTCATGCGATCACCTCCATGCGAAGTTTTTCATCCTCCAGGTATATATGCGTGCAGCGTTGCCGGGCGGCATCCTCCAGCGTCTCGCTGGTCCGGTAGAGACCCGCGATGGCCACCAGTTCGGCGTCCAGGCTCTGGCAGAAGATATGCGCGCTCTCGTCGCCGTGGCAGCCGGCCATGGCCCGGCCGCGCAGGGGGCCGTAGACATGGATGTTGCCCGACGCGACCAGTTCGGCCCCCGAGGCGACCGAGCCGATCACCGTCAGGTCGCCCTGATCGGCGACGATCATCTGACCCGAGCGGACCGGAGAGCGGATGACCTTGTTCTGGACGGGGGGCGGCGCGGCAACGGCAGGGGCAGCCGCCGTGGCGGCGGCGGTGGTGGCACGGGCGGGGACGCCCTCGCGCGGCAGCGGCGCGTCGCGGCCCGTCAGGACCGAGATCAGGCCCAGTTCCTGCAGGGCGGCGGCGTCGATGCCGCGTGCGCTCTGGACCCCGAAGACGCGCAGCTCGCGGGCGCGCAGGTTCTCGACCAGTTCGCGCATGCGCGACGGCTCGCTGAAGCCCGGGGCATTGATGAGGTCGATGACCACCGGTGCGCCCGCGAAGAACTGGGGCGTGCGGCGCAGCTGGTCGTCCAATTGCGCATAGAAGGCCTCGCCTGCGGCCTCGGTATCGATGCGGATGGCCAGCGCGGTCAGGAAGCGGCCGCGCACCTGGAAAGCGGCGACGGTGGCCGGCATGGGATCATGCCGCGTCCGGGCGTTCCGTTCTGACACGTCGAAACTCTGCTCCTGCTCTGTGGCGGATCGCGACTCGGCGTCGGACCGCTCTTGTTGCATGCCCCTTAATCATGAACGGACGCCCGACGAAAGACGCCCCGCGCATGTTCAGCAGGAACCTGCCGGATTTTTGGCCGTGACGATAGAGGGGTTGGGCAGAGATTGATCACCGGGAGGGGTCAGGATGGTCTTTCGGGGACCGCGCTGCTACGGATGGGGATTTTTTGATGCATAAGACAGATTATCACGAGCGTTGATTGTCGAACCGAAGTAGAATTGTCGCGAACTGGCAAAGTTGATTTGTCGCCTCTGCCCTGACCGATGATGCTCTGTGTCATCAGGTATCTGGACACGGCCGTACCCGCCGTGGCCCCTGATCAACGCGGACCTCTCCGAAGGACGGGGCTCCTACGCCATTCGGTGGGACATAGCCCCCAGGCCCCGACGCGGCGCCGCGAACTGCGCCGTGTTTCTGTCCTGTGGCAGTAGACATCCCATAACCCATTCCAGACGCCACCTCCTCGTCGCCGCTGCCCTCGCCGCAGGGTTTCTCGCCACGCTTATTCTGATGCTCACCGGCGGCGGCCTTTCGGGCGCCGAACGCCGGATCATTGACCGCATGGAGGAAGCCTCGAGCTTTGTTATGCCGACGATCTGGACACTCTCAGCGAGGTTGCCGACTGCTTGGAGGGAAAGCGGATCCGCGAGCAGATCGAAGCGCGGGGCCTTTGCCGTGATCTCAACGCAGAGGGGAACGCCTATCGTCGCGTGATACGTTGTGATGGCTGAGCGGGCCGTCGGCGCATTTCCGATTAGATTGGCAGATGCTTCGCGCAGGGTGTTTTGAAACGCCGTGCGCTCCTGACTGCCCCGCCGCTACATGGGGGCTCAAACTGAAACTGGAAATTCAAGAATATTTTAAACGCCTTTCAGTGGCAGCACGGCCTTTGCAAGACCGTCACGCTAATTTTGACGACGCAAGGGTTTTGATATTTAATTCTTTCGTTATAAATAAGCAAATATTGAAAATCGCGCATACCACAATTTGAATTCTGTTAAATTTTTGTTAGATGCAAAAAGTGTGTAAAGATGTTCCTAATTTTCAAATCCTGAAAAAAACATTAACGGTAATCATCATGCCCTTTGGAGATCCGCAGTGAAATAGAGAAATTATAAAATATTTATAAACGGAACATTTACTGAACTCCGTAATACGTTCCTCCAACGGCTCAGGCTGCTGTCGGTGAGAAGGACCCGGCCGATATTCGCGATGGTAATCAACAGAAAAAATGAACTGACGAAAACAGCCGTTCTGAACATGAAGAGAAAAATGACATCGCTGTGTCCCGTCGTCCGATAGCGAACATAACGTTCGGCTTGCCTGGCGTCTGCAGGCTGATCATCAACCTTCCGGACGGGCCTGAGCTTGGGGATTCCTTTGGGACAAACAAGGCCTTTTCAGTTTTACGCGCGTCTCCCAAACGCCATGCCATGTCGGGGGGCGAACCGTTCCGCAGCGACCTGCATGGTCCACACCGGTCGCAGGCCTTGGCTTTCGCGGCACGATCCGCACAAGGCGTCAGCTAGGCTTCTCCAGACAAAACAGCCCTCACTTGAATTGGCCCGAAACAGGCAAGGGCCTCTCGCGCGCCGCGAAGTGGGATCGGTCCGATGCGCGCGCCTGTAATAATGACCGTTCCCGCGGAGAGCTGCATGTTCTGCCCTGCGGCATGAGTCGCGAGCCAGGCAAGGAAATCTGCAGTTCCGGTCAGGGTTGGGGTCTGTTCGGTCGTGGCGACCGGCTGCCCGTCCAGAGCCAGTGTCAGGCCGAGGGGCTGGTCCAGATCGGTTCGCCAATCGGGAATAGGGTCGCCCAGCACGATGCCCGCCGAACTGAAGCAGTCAGCCATGGCCTCCAGTGGTGGCACGGATGTCCGATCATGGTAGCGGGATGAGACAATCTCGAATGCCAGCCGGACCTCGGCAACCGCCTCGAGCGCTGCATCAGGCGTGCTTCCAGCCGGCAGGTCGGCGCCGAGGATGAAGGCGGTCTCGACCTCGATCGCTGCATCTGGGGGGAGCACCGGGAGGGTGCAGCCGCTGGCCACGACTTCGCTGCCGGGCATCGCGGCCGTGTGACGGTCGCGGCCGCCCAGGAGGGCCATCTTCCAGCTGGCACGCCCTCCCAACTGGCGCGTGACCTCGGACTGCACGGCATAGGCAGCGGTCGTATCGGGAGGCGTCACGGAAAGGCCCGCGGGGCGTGGGGCTCCGGCACGAACGTCCAGCAGCACGCGCGCGGCGGCCTTCGGATCAAAGGTCGGGGTCATTCGGACATCTCCTCGATTGCGGGCATGGTTTGGCGCGGCAGGATCGCGCCGGGATGCTGGACGACTTCAGCCGCAAGGCGGGCGGCGCGTGCAATGGTATCGGCGGGCGCAAGGCCGGCCTGACGGGCCGCCAGCCAGCCGGCGTTGAAGCTGTCGCCGGCGCCGGTGGTATCGACTGCCGCCGTTCCAACGCATGCAGAAGACTGTCGCGCCCATCTGGCAGCAGCATTGCCAAGGTCACGCCCGAGAGCACCAGCGTATCTGCCTGGTCCAGCACGGCCAACTCGTCCGGGACGGCCGCCAGGCTGTGTGGTGCAAAGATCGGTGATGCCCTCCTCGGCCAATATGTCCCTCAGAAAACCGCTCATCGCGTCATCGCCCAAACGGGAGAGATCGCCGACGCTGCCGGAAGCAGTCAGCCGGGCCAGGTGGATCGCGGTGTTCAGCATGTCGCCGCCCGCACGGCGGTCGAAACATCCCGGTGTTTCGGGACTGCTGGTGACCTCGATCAGGGGTTCACCTGTGCAGAGGAACTCCATCTCAGTCCTCATACGGTGTTGGAAGGGGGCGTCCGGCGACATGCGCCGTGATATTGTCCAGAACCAGAGCGGCCATCGCGGCGCGGGCCGCATCCGTTGCCGAACCCAGATGCGGCGTCAGCACGCAGTTCGGCGCATCAATCAGGCTTTGCGGCACGTTCGGCTCGTCGTCGAAGACATCCAGCCCGGCACCATCGCTGGTGCCTGCTTGCAAGGCGCGGGCAAGTGCCCCGGCATCGACGACCGGCCCGCGGGCGACGTTCACCAGGATGCCGTCGGACCCGAGAGCCTTCAGCACGGCCTTGTCGACCAACCCGCGGGTGTCAGAACCACCTGCGGTGGTCACGAACAGCAGGTTGCAGTCGCGCGCCAATGCCTCCGCATCGGCACGAAAGCCGTCGGGGCTGTTCGGCTTTTCGGAACGCGCGGCGTAAAGAACATCCATCCCCAGACCTCGCAGTAGATCAGCAAGCCTGTGCCCGATGCGGCCATAGCCCAGAATGCCGGCGCGCCCCTGGATCACGGGCCTGCCAAGCGCGGGTTTTTCGCCCGCGGCCCATGACCCCGCCCGGACAAAGCGGTCGCCCTCGGCGATGCGGCGTCCCACGGCCAGTGCAAGACCAAGCGCCATCTCGGCCACGGCGGCGGACAGAACATCGGGTGTGGTGGTCACGCGGATGCCGCGACGGCGGGCTTGGGCCAGGTCGACCGCGTCCACGCCGACGCCATTCACGGCGATCAGCTCCAGCGCCGGCAGCCGGTCCATCTGCGCGCACGAGAGGCCCGCAGCGCCCGAAGTGAGAGCGATCCGCACATCCGTTGCAGCGTCAATATCGTAAAGAACGTCATAGTCGGCCAGCAGCCGGTCTTGCGTCTCGTCTGGCTTCAAGGAGGCAAGTGCCAGAACCTTGGGACGGTTCACGCGATCTGTCCCAGGAAATTCTGCAGACGCTCGTTCTGGGGGTTGCCGAAGAACGCCTCGGGGGCATTTTCCTCGACGATGACGCCCTTGTCCATGAAGATCACCCGGTCGGCGACAGCGCGGGCGAACTCCATCTCGTGGGTGACGCAGAGCATGGTCATCCCCTCACGGGCCAGATCGATCATCGTGTCCAGCACCTCCTTGACCATCTCGGGGTCCAGCGCGCTGGTGGGTTCGTCGAACAGCATAATGCGGGGTTTCATGCACAGCGCCCGGGCGATGGCGACGCGCTGTTGCTGGCCACCCGACAGCTGGGCGGGATACTTCTCGGCCTGCTCGGGGATCTTCACGCGCTCCAGATATTGGCGGGCCGTCGCCTCGGCCTCGGCGCGGGGGATCTTCCGGGTCTTCATCGGTGCCAGCATGCAGTTTTCCAGCACCGTCATGTGCGGAAACAGGTTGAAGGACTGGAAGACCATGCCGACATCCTTGCGAACCTTGGCCACGTTGTCGCTGCCCGTCAGCGCGATCCCGTCCACGACGATCTGGCCGGATTGGATCGCCTCCAGCTGGTTGATGGTGCGGATCAGGGTTGACTTGCCCGACCCCGAGGGACCGCAGATCACGATCCGCTCTCCGCGCTCGACGGTCAGGTCGATGTCGACGAGCGCATGGAAGGCGCCGTAATACTTGTTGACGGCGCGCATGGTGATGGCGTGTTCGGTCATCGCGGGTCCCCTTGGGAAAGGGCGCCCGGCCACAAGGGCCGGGCGCGTCCGGTCACTCCGCAGTTGCGACGAAGTCGGGCAGCGGCTCGCCCAACCATTCCTGATGGATGGCGTCCAGCGTGCCGTCGGTGCGCGCCGCGGTCACGAAGGCGTTGATTTCCTCCAGAAGCGCGTCCGAGTCCGGGGCGACGGCAATGCCCTGCACCTGACTGGACAGGTCGAACTTCTTGTCGAAGCGGTCACCTGCCACGCCCGCGATCTGGGAAAAGACCACGTTCGAGAGCCCGATTGTCTGCACCTGCCCCGACATCAGTGCCTGCACCGCGCTTGCATCGTCGTCAAAGCGGCGGATCTCGGTCCCTTCGGGCGCCACGTCGGTCACGCCTGTGTCCTGAGTGGAGGCCCGGGCGACCGCGATGGACTTGTCGGCCAGATCCTCGGGGCCCGCCACCGTCACATCGGCGCCACCATAAACGCCGATGGCAATGCCCGCATAGGGGGTCGAGAAATCCACGCGCTCGGCCCGTTCGGCGGTGATGCCAAGCGACGCGACCAGAACGTCCACCTGCCCCGACAGCAGATAGGGGATGCGGTTGGGGCCAGTGACTGGCACGATCTGCGCCTCGACCCCAAGATGTTCGGCCAGCGCCATGGCGACGTCGGCATCATAGCCATCGGGAGTGCCCGAGGCATCCTGAATGCCGAAGGGCGGGAAATCGACCAGCATGCCGATGCGGATGGTTCCCGCATCGCGAACAGCCTGAAGATCGGCAGCCAGCGCCGGGGCGGTGATCAGGGTGGTGGCCGCAAGGGCCGCGAACAGGCGACGGGTCAGTCTCATGGTCTTCTCCTCCTCGAAAAAACTCAGCGGGTGATGGCCAGGCGCATCCGGGCCTCCATCCGGCGGGCCAGCAGCGACAGCGGCCAGCACAGAATGAAATAGAGCGCGGCGACCGTGCCAAACACAAGGAAGGGCTGGAATGTCGCGTTGTTGACGATCTGGCCCGCGCGGGTCAGTTCGGTGAAGCCGATGATCGAGGCCAACGAGGTCCCCTTGATCAGCTGCACCAGAAACCCGACCGTGGGGGCGGTGGCGACGCGCATGGCCTGCGGCAGCACGACATGGCGCATCCGGTCGCGGTAGGACAGGGCCAGCGCGGTCGCGGCCTCGGACTGGCCTTGAGGGACGGCCTGGATGGCACCGCGCCAGATCTCGCCCAGAAACGCGCTGGCATGCAGCGTCAGGGCGACCGCAGCGGCCACCAGCGGGTCGATGGGCAGCCCCAGGACGGCCAGCCCGAAATAGACCAGAAACAGCTGCATCAGCAGCGGCGTGCCTTGGAAGACCTGAATGAAGGACATGGACACCAAACGCAGCGCCCGGCTGTGGGAGGTGCGCGACAACGCCAGAACAAGGCCACCTGCAGCGCCGCCGACAAAGGCAATGATCGACAGGATCAGCGTCCAGCGGATCGCCATCGCGATGAAGATCAGGTCGACGGACGAGAATTCGCGGATCATCTCAGCGCCCCGCCGGATAGTTGAAGAACACCCGCCGCAATGTCCCGAAGAGGGTCGAGAATCCCAGAGCGAGCAGAAAATACATGATCGTCAGCACCAGATAGATCTCGAAGCTGGCGAAGGTGCGCGCGTTCAGGTCCGCCCCCGCCGCCGCAAGGTCATTGGCCGAGATGACCGAGACCACGCTGGAAGTCAGCATCAGATAGATGAACTGGCTGGTCAGTGAGGGATAGATGTTGCGCAGTGCCGGCTTCAACACGACATGGCGAAAGATCTGCGTGGGCGTCAGGGCCAAGGCACGTCCCGCCTCGATCTGGCCCTGCGGAATGGATTCGATGCCCGCGCGGATGATCTCGGTCCCGTAGGCGCCGACATTGACCACCAGCGCCACCAGTGCAGCCGTATTGGGCGACATGCTGATACCAAACGCGGGCAGGCCGAAGAAGATGAAGAAGATCTGAATCAGGAACGGCGTGTTGCGGATCACTTCGACATAGACGTCGACGATCCAGCGCAGCGGCCGGATGCCCGAGGTCTTTGCGACCGCCCCCAGGATCGACACGACCAGCCCGATGGCCATGGCCGTGAACGACAGCTGGATGGTCAGCCAAGCCCCGTAGGCCAGCATGTCCAGGTTGTCGAAAACGGGCTGGAAATTGAAGCGATACATCTGCCCTCCCCTGCGGATGTGTCATTTTCCTGCGACTTAGAACGATCTAAAACGCAAACGAGCCGTGTGTCAACCTCTCTGCCCGCCGGAGCTTTCACGTGCCACCAGCCTTGGCGGCTGAACGAACCTCTCAATAGGCCGCCCGGGTTCCGCAAGCCGCCGGGTCAGCAACCGGGCAGCCTCGGTGCCGATCCGGGCGGGACACATGGCGACGCTGGTCATCGGCGGATAGGTCAGTTCCGCCAATGGCAGATCATCAAGGCCCACGACGGCGATATCCCGGCCCGGCTGTCGGTCCGCGCGGCGTAACCCCAGCATGAGTCCCGCCGCCAAGACATCGTTGAAGCACAATACCGCCGTCGGACACGACGTCAGGGCCAGCACGGCGTCGGCGGCATGGGCGGCGTCCTCCCACGTCAGGTCGGCTTCGATAATCCCCGCATCGACCGCGCCGTTTTCCGCCAGGGCCCGCGAAAAGCCCTTCAACCGTTCAGCCTTGGCCGAGGTCATTGCGCGCACCGATAGGAACGCGATATGCCGATGTCCCAAGGCAACAAGGTGCTGCAGCGCCATGCCGATGCCGGCGACATAGTCCGCGCCCGCATAATCCGTTTCCTGCCCGCCGACCTCGCGCAGGGCCTGCACCAAGGGAAGCCCCCAACGCCGCATCCGCTCCGGCAGCGCGGCATCCGTCCCCGCCGCCGGGCAGAGGATCACCCCATCCACACCGTGCCCCCTGAACCGCTGCAGGATCTCATCCTGTCGCTGCGGGTCATCCTCGCTGTTGGCCAGCAGCACGACGCGGTCCTGCTGGCGCATCACCTGCTCGACGCCCGACAAGAATTCGGTGAAGAACGAGTTCAATAGGTTCGGAACGATGACTCCCACCGTCCGGCTGCTGTTGTTGCGTAGTCGGGCGGCACCGATGTCGCGAACATAGTCGAGATCGGTCATGACTTTTTCAACCCGCAGGCGGGTGTGCTTGGCCACAAGGGGGGACCGTCGCACGACAAGCGAGACCGTCGCCCGCGAGACTCCCGCGACCAAGGCGATGTCGTAAAGCGTGGGACGTTTGGCGTTCATGAAAGCACTGCTTTTTCAGGTATGTCTCTATTGCTATCGGATCCAGGCCCGACGTTGAAGCGCTACTGGGGACCTGCCCCGACCGGTCAGCCCCATGCGATTGGCACGCATTTCTCGCCAGATCAGGCCCGAGCGTGTCAGTCGCCGGCACGACTGTCTTTTGCGAAGTATCGTGGACCCAACTCGGCTCGCAGCCCCCTTGGATAGCAGCCACACTATCTGAGAAGTCCACCGCGATTATCGGCATACTCTGGATGCAGCGACTTCGACAAACTGATTTTTCATTTGACGTGGCAACATGGAAACGAAGATCGCCGTATTTTAGTCAGTTTTTTTAATTCATTAAAATGAAAATTCTTCATATCATCGCAAAGAATTTGACTGGACCTCCCCGTTGCAGCGGCCCGTAGCTCGTAAAGCTGCTATTCTCCGAAAGGCATCTTCCGCTACACGATCTTCAGAACTTGACGTGGAACCTTGAAATAAGGACCCCCCAGAATACTTTACTGATTATAAAACCTGTATTTATTTAAAAGCACAAAAATTTAGTCATCGCCTAAGTTGATGTAAGCTTGTGCCTGAGTGCCGCATTCGAGACAGACGCCATCATTATGACGACATATGCACGCATTGGCGTTCATTTACTGCTGCAGCATCAATTTTCACCATTGATATTTCATCATAGACCCCCCTAATTATATATCAATCCAATAAGGCTAGAGTGGATAAGGGATTATTGCATGATGCAAAATGACATCGCGGAACAAATTGCAACGGTTAAATTTTCCTTGAAGATCCTGGAATAACACGCCGAGTTTGGAATTATCGACGACTTCATAGGAGCCGGTCCAATGGTCCAATGGACTATGAATAAAAGAGAAACAGTCCAAGCGGCGCACCTGAGGACGGACGCAGGGTGGACTTTGGAATAGCGATAGGAAAATACGTGACGGCTAAGCTCGTCGCCCTTCTTGATTCGGAGGAAGAAATCGCTAAGCAGTTCCTGCAGGGCACCTCGATTTTTGCGCTTTCCGGCCTCGAATAACAGGTTGGGCGGCTTGAGGCAGGGATGATGTCACCCGTCGGCGTCCTTGCGTGCTGTGTGGTCTTCGGTGCTGCGCCTGCCACGCGCGGCGTTTCCTGCCTCTTGGCCTGATTGCCGTGCCCCGGGGTCAGGCCGGGCACGGGTTCAGGCGGCGCAGCTGACCAAGGCGCCGCATGTTGTAAGCCAGGTTCTTCATCCCGATTTTGGCCTTCGCCCGAACCATGCCGATCGTGCGCACCAGCGTGCCGCCCATGTCGTTGGCTTGCGCGCCAAAGATATGCTCGACCCGCGCACGCACCGAGGATTTGGTCCGATTGCTCCCCTTAGCCTGTTCGGTCAACGGCTTGCCGCGCATGCCCTTGCGGTGGATGTGGCTCTTCAGCTTCAAGGCGCGCAGCCTGGCCTCCATCTCCTCGGACCGATAGGCGGGATCAGCCCAGACCCCCGCGCCGGTATTGCCCCGCATCAGCAGGTGGTCCACCGCCTGGCTATCGTGCAGGGCCGCATCGCTGACATGGTAACGCCGCACCAGCTTGTGCTTGCTGTCCATGTTCACATGGTTCTTGTAGCCGTAATGGGATTTCCCGTGCTTCTTGGTCCAACGCGCATCAACGTCCTTCTGTGACCGCTTGGCGGGCTTGTCGGCCCAGTCTTCGGGCACCTCACCGTTCTTGATCGCCTTGTTTTCATCACGCGCATTATGGTTGCGCGGCACCGGGACAATAGAGGCATCGAGGATCTGCCCGCCCCGCGCGATGTAACCCTGTCGCGCCAGATAGCTGTCGAACTGCTTGAACAGCGTCTCCACCAGGCCTGCCTGCGCCAACGCCTCGCGATAGAGCCAGACCGTCTTGGCATCGGGCACCCGGTCCTCGAGCTCCAGGCCCAGAAACCGTCCTGGCCGACAGACGGTCGCGCACCTGATACTCGATCTGGTCGTCGGACAGGTTGTAAAGCGCGCCCAGCACCAGTGTCTTGAACATCAGCACGGCATCCATGGGTTTGCGCCCGGCACGTGACTTGCGCTCTGCATCCGGCTTGCGCCAGACACGCTCCAGCGTCGGGCGGAACTCATCCCACGGCACGACAACGTCGATCTCGACCAGTGGGTCCCTCTTGGCGTCCAGGCTCGCGTAGCGGTCCGAAAGATCAAAGAAACCCAACTGCGCCATCGTCAAAATCCAAGCCGCCGATCACCCTCACTCATACCGCAGCAAGACGGGTCAGGCAATTCTTCGAGGTGCCCGTAAGCCCGTTTGCGACATCATTCGTGTCGAGCAATGGGCACGACGTCCAGATATGTCCGGCTATGCCCTGAAGGTGACTTTCGCGGCACGCGACGGGGGTATCAAGACCCTGATTCTGGAAGAATTCGATCTAAGCAGTCGCAACGGAATCTCAAGGCTTGTGGATCATGGTTTTTGCCTCCTTGGTTCAAAGACCAATCTAATTAGATTGTTGCGGAGCTGGGAAAATGTGCCGGTTGCATGGCGGGTTGATAAAACCGGTTGGATGGAAACTCCGTGCGGTAGAATATTCATTAGGGCTGATGGACAAACCATTTTGCGACAAACTCATTCCGTCGAACCTGTAATCATGTTCAACCCTGAGCGGGTGGACATGATATCGGGCGGCACGTTCGCGGGATGGAAAGAGCAGGTGGCCCGTCTCGCCTTAGGCAATGATCTCCTTATTTTTGCGATTTGCGCTGCAATTATGCCCGCGCTTTTAAAATCCGCCGCCATCGAGACTGCGGTATTCAACCTTTTCGCGAACGGACCGGTCGGCAAGTCCTTGATCCTCGCGGTCGCCACCAGCGCCGACCGCTCTCCAGAGACGGGTGCTCGCTGGTCGGACGCATCTCAGTCCTTGCAGTGATTGAACGCGCTGACGCGTGGTGGAATGCTGGCCCTCGACGCCTTGCCAGAAAACCCGCCAGGGAAACTCCTCGCCCATCTGACCAGCTTGGGCGATGACGGGATTTACACCCAAAACGAAAACGACTGGCGCGGCGTAACAATGTCGACTAGCGAAAGGCCCCTGACGGGACTTCTCCACCGCTTTCGCAGGACGGTCCCCGCGGCGATGATTGCCAGGAACATCGACATAAGAGCCGATATCGGGCGCTACGGATGCCTAAATGACCTCCACGGACATCCCGACTACCAAGGATTTGCGGCCGCAATGCACGTTGGATTTAGGACCCATTATGGTCATCTGGCGCCTGCATTCACTCAGATTATCGTTAACAGGCGGGAGGACATTGAGGCGGCGCTTCCCGCGTGGATCCGGGACGCCATTGCAGAAATCAAGCGTCGGGCCGGGATCTCCGAACCAGTGACGGATGTTGCACGGAAGGAGGCCCTTCGCCGGCTTGCCTTGGCGGCGGTCGCGGGTGAGAAGGCCACTGGGTTCGGACTGCTTCCCTGGCCTGAGGGCACGGAGATGAGTGCGATCTGCACAGTCGCAAGCCTCTGGAATGTCACGGATGCCCAAGGCGGCGGACCCGCAAATGTTGTTTGTCAGTTGAGGGCGTTCCTGAATGACAACGGCACTGGTTTTGTCTGGACGAACACCGTCCATCCGTCTGCAAATTACGATTTGGCCTCAGGCTGGCAAGATGACGATCATTACTATCTTACGGCCGGGCATGTCGATGCAATGCCAGGCTTGAGAGAGGCCATGATCGAGTTAGCGGCAAGGAATATTCTGGCCCCCGGCGGCCAGACCAATTCCTGGCAATACAAGATGGGGCGGAACATCCCGGGTCGTCCCAACGTATATCGCATTCGAAAAAATTGGTTGCGTGCCGAGTTTGAAGCATAAGCGCCATTTATGCACACCTTGGCCATTGTCACGGGGTAGATGCCGATTTCCAGTAGTGCACGATCCATGCGGGTGTGTGCAGTGACAGCCGACCCTGCAATCTAAAGCGTTTCTGCAAAACCCGGAATCAGGGGATTTCCAAAGGGGCCTGCTTGTGATTCATCCTTTCTGGGAGGATGGATCATGTCAGCACCGTTGCCGAATGCGCTGCGCGCGCGGTTCAAGGCTTGTCTCGAAGAGGGTTTGAGCGGACGAGCTGCGGCGGCGCGATTGATGCTCTCGCCTGCGACGGGGTCTCGTTGGGCCCGGGCGATCCGGTAGCACGGGGAGGCAGCGCCCGCGCCGCAGGGGTGGCCACGCGGGCGCGGAAAGCTTTCGCCGCATCAGGCCTTTCTCGAGGAGCTGGTCGCCCAAGGACCCGGACATCACGCTCTCTGAACTGCGCGATGCGCTGGCCATGGCCGAGGGCGTGAAGGTGCATCACTCCTCGCTTGCGGCGCTGCTCAAGCGGCTCGGTTTCAGTTGTAAAAAAAATCGTTGGTGGCCTCCGAACAGCACCGCGCTTGTGTAAAGCAGGCCCGGCGCGCGTGGCAGGAGCCGCGCATTCCCTTCCTGCGTCGCCAGCCCGAACGGCTGGTGTTCATCGACGAAACTTCCGTGAAGACGAACCTGACCCGACTGCGGGGGCGCGCCCGCCGCGGCCAGCGGCTGCGGATGGACGCGCCTTTCGGAGGCTGGGGGACGCAGACATTCCTTGCGGGCCTCACGTCGGAGGGGCTCATTGCGCCTTGGGTGATAAAGGGGGCGATGGATGGCTCCGCCTTCGCGACCTATGTCCGCGATGTCCTGGCCCCGGAACTGACGCCCGGCACGGTCGTCATCCTCGACAACCTCGCCACTCATCGCAACATCGAGGCCACTCACGCCATCCGTGACGCCAAATGTTGGTTTCTGTATCTGCCGCTCTATTCACCCGACCTGACCCCCATCGAGCAGGCATTCTCGAAGCTGAAGGCGCATCTCCGTGCGCTGCTCCCCAACCTTGGACCGCCGGATGCTGGAGTTTTCCGGCTCGGTCATGGCGACGGGCTGGCTGCGCCGCCGGGATAATGCAGGGCGATCGGGACGTTATATCCGATCGCACTATGAGGTCGGTCCTCGTTGTAGTGCCTACGCCAAGTCTCCAGTTTTTCCTGCGCGTCCACAAAGCTCATGAAGTTGCCATTGTCGCGCCATTGGTCCGAGCGGCAATGGCGACGCGCGTTCAGGCATTCGGACCGAAGCTTGCTGTTGAACGCCTCGATGAAGCCATTGTCAGTAGGCTTTCCAGGGCGTGAGAAGTCCAAGGTAACGTCGTTGGCATAAGCCCACAGGTCGAGATCGCGAGAGATAAATTCGGCTCGCCATCGTCGACCCGGATCGTCCTGGGATAGCCGACCTCGGCACAGACCCGTTCCAGTGTCCGGACCACATCCTCACCGCGGTAAGCGAAGCGCGGGTCGACTGCTGGACAAAAACGGGAATGCGTATCCACGATCGTCAGAATCCGCAGCTTGTTGCCGAGGGCGAGTTGGTCATGAACAAAATCCATGGCCCAGACATCGTTCGGTCCGACTGCCTCCTGGCGATCATCGCGCAGCTTCGCCTTCACCCGACGTCTTGGATTCTTGTTCCTCAGCTGCAGACCCAACTCATTGTAGATCCTGCGCGTCTTCTTGATGTTCACCTGCCAGCCCTCCCGTCGCAGCAAGACATGGACACGCCGATATCCGTAGCGCACCCGTGTTTCGCAAATCTCCCGGATCCTCAGTTCCAATGCGGCCTGCCCGGTTCGGCGGGACTTGTAGTGGTAGCTCGACGGGTCAAAGCGCAGGGCCTCACATGCCCGGCGGATCGATATGCCCCAGCCCACCAACATCCCGTCAACCAGTTCCCGTGTCCGGGCAGGGTGAGCCAGCAGGCGCCACCGGTTCAAGCCGGCTGGCGAACGAGCTTTCGGCGGATGACGTGCCTCGCAACATCTCCCGGTCGAGGGTCAGGTCGGCCACAATCTTCTTCAACCGGCTGTTCTCGTCTTCCAGTGCCTTCAGCCGGCGCATCTCGTCTGTCAACGGCGGCGTAAAAACCGGCCACGCGGCGGCGCAAAACCAGGCCAGTGGCGAGGCGCCAAGCGCCATGGCGCGCGCGCTCCCCAAATAGCTGGCGCGTGCCATGGCGCTTTGGCCCGCAGGGCCAATCTCGCAAGGTGCGATTATGTGGTTGCTTCGGCCTTTCGGGCGCGGCTTTGTCCGAGCCGATAACTGTCGCCGTTCATCTCGAGGATATTGACGTGGTGGGTCAGTCGATCGAGCAATGCGCCGGTCAGGCGTTCGGTGCCGAAGGTTTCAGTCCATTCGTCGAATGGCAGGTTGCTGGTGATCATCTTGGAACCGCGCTCATAGCGCTGAGAGATGAGCTCGAACAAGAGCTCGGCACCGGTCTTGGACAGCGGCACAAAGCCTGGTTCATCGATGATGAGCAACTTGACGCCATCCAGCTGCTTTTGCAGGCGGAGCAGGCGGCGTTCGTCGCGGGCCTCCATCAGCTCGTTGACCAACGTCGCGGCGGTGGTGAAGCTGACCGCCATGCCCTTCTGACAGGCGGCCAGCCCCAGTCCGAGGGCAACATGGGTCTTGCCCGTGCCGCTCGGCCCGAGGACGATGACGTTCTCGCGCCGTAGGATCCATTCACAGCGGGCCAATTCCAGCACCTGCATCTTGTTGAGCTTGGGGATCGCCTTGAAGTCGAAGCTGTCGAGGCTCTTGGTTGTCGGGAACTTCGCGACCTTAATGCGTCGCTCGACCATCCGCCGCTCGCGGTCGATCAGTTCCAGTTCGACCAGGCGCGACAGGAACTGGACATGGTCCAGCCCTTCGGCGGCGCATTGGCGCGCAACCTTCTCATACTCCCGCAGGAACGTCGGCAGCTTCAGCGTTTTCAGATGGTGGGTGAGCAGGATCCTCGGGGCTTCAGTCATGCTACATCTCCCGACAGCAGGGACATGTAGCTCGCCACGGATGTGGTCGCGACGTTGGCGCGCGGCAGGTAGGGGTAGACATCAAGGTCCAGCTTCGGCGGACGCCTTTCGACCTGACAGAGCACAAGGTGCTTAACGGCATCGAAGCTGACGGCACCCAGTTGCAGCGCCTTCTTCACAGCGGCGTGCAGGTCGTCGAGGCAGAAGGTCTCGAGCAGGCGTAAAACCTGAACATACTCGCGGCGTCCGACTTTGTTCATCCGCGCCTCCATCAGTCGGCGTAGGGTCGCGAACTCTGGTGGTAGATCCCACTCGGCCAGGGGCGCCGCCTGGTCCAGGGCGTTGATCTTGCGCTCGATGAGCGGAAGATAGTGCACCGGATCGAAGACCATGTCCTCGCGGTCATAGCAGCGGAGATGACGTGCGATGACCTCGCCACCGCAGCCGATCACGACCTCGGCGACATAGCCCCTGATCCAGACATCGCGGTGTCCGTAAGCGACCGGCACCGAATAGTCGTTGGTCCTGTAACGCACCAGCGCCTGCGAGCTGACCCGGCCAGTGGCCTGATCGCAGGCTTCGAACGGTGCGGCCGGCTGGTCGGACATCGCAGCCAGATCCCGCCCAAGGCGCTGGCCGATCGTCTCGGACTGGCCGCGCAGGACATCCCCCTGACGCCTGCGGCATTGCGCCTCCAGATGGGCGTTGAACGCGTCCCAAGTCGCAAACTGCGGGATCGGCACCATGAAGTTGCGGCGAGAGTAGCCAACCAAGCCCTCAGCGTTACCTTTGTCATTCCCCTTGCCCGGGCGGCCGTAGCGGTCGCGGAACAGGTAATGCGACAGGAACCCGTTGAAGAGCGTGGCTCGCTGGCGCGCCCCGTCCGGCAGGATCTTCGCAACCAGGCAGCGGTCGTTGTCGTAGAGGACCGATGCGGGCACCTTGCCGAAGAATGCGAAGGCCTGGACGTGACCGTCAACCCAGGCTTCCGCGGTCGCCGCTGGATAGGCCCTGACATAACAGGCATCGCCGTGCGGAAGGTCCATGACGAAGAAATGCGCCTTCTGCTCGACACTGTCGATGATGGCCACCGCCTCGCCGAAGTCGGCCTGGGCATGTCCGGGCGGGTGTGCCAGCGGCACGAACATCTCGCGGCCGCGCCGTTCGCGCTCCCGCATGTAGTCCTTCACGATCGTGTAGCCGCCGGCGAACCCGTGCTCATCGCGAAGCCGCTCGAACACCCGCTTCGCCGTATGCCTCTGCTTGCGATGGACCTCCCGATCGCCCTCCAGCCAGCCGTCGATGATCCCGGTGTAGGCATCCAGCTTCGGCCGCTTCACAGGGGCCGTCCGCCGATATCCGGGCGGAACCGAGAACGTCATCATCTTGGCTACGCTGTCGCGCGCGATGTTGAAATGACGCGCTGCCTCGCGCTGGCTCATCCCCTCGGCACAGGCCAATCGCACTCTACGATACAAGTCCACGGTGAAAATCCTCCCGCCCTCCCTGTCGCCAGAAAGGGTAAAGGTGGACGACTTTTACGCCGCCCGCAGCAGGGTCATCCCGCCGCTACCGTGGCCGATCTTTGCACCGCCGTTCTCACTGGAACTACTTCAACGCGGCAGGGTATGTATTAGGTTAAGACCGAAATGCTCTAGATACACAAAGTTCATGACACTCCCCATTCGTCGGCAAAACATTCCACCGGACTGTTCTCTTGTCCTCCTCATTGCCTGACTCAATGAACCAGATCCCGGCCGACGAACAGATCGGCACCGCGACTGGCGACGGCGCCTTCGGCACCCGGGGCTGCCCACACCGCAATCGTGATCGCGACGGCACGGCCGTCATACCCTTCCGCAGGAACGGACGCCTCTGGAAAGAGGAGTGGCCCTGCCGCCCGTCACCGCAATGACATCCTGCCGGCGAGCAAGCGCAATTGGCGGGCCAACTGGAAGCACTGGTCCGGCTATCACGCCCGAAATCGGATCCAAGCGAAGATGCGCTGCCTAAAGGCCTTCGGCGAACGGATCGCCTCGCGAGACCCGGACAGACAGACGGCCGAAGTCCACATCCGCATCGCGCTCATGAACCGCTTCAACCCGCTCGGCACTGCCGAGATCAAGCGCGTGGCCTACCGTTAGCGGGGCAAGGGGAAAACACGCCTTAACGCCGAGCTTTGCAGCAATGCCCGAGGCGGGCGCTCTGCAGATACCGCTCAAACCAGCAGGCTTCCTCATCGGCAAGGGGCCTGGAGGGGTGGGTCGCCGGTATAAGCCATTTAGGGCGTTTTTGGTCATGCCTCGAAATCGGGTCAACCGTAACAAGCCGAGTTGAGGTTCGGCCTGACCGCAGCAGCAATCACTCCGCCATGCGCGTGGTGTTCACCACCAAGGTGATGATCGCCCCGCTTTCGGACCAGTCGTAGCGGACCGAGCCACCCAGCTGCCCCTCGATCGTCTGCCGGACCAGGCTGCTGCCATAGCCGCCCATCTGCGGCGGGGCGGCCACCGCGGGGCCGCCCTGCTCGGTCCAGGTGATCTGCACGTCCTCCCCGGCCGTCGTGCCCGAGATGTCCAGCGTTCCGTCATCGACCGACAGGGCGCCGTACTTGACCGAGTTCGTCGCCAGCTCGTGCACCGCCAGGGCCAGCGCCGTCGCCGTGTCCTGCCCGACCCCCATCCGCGGCACCGCGACGCGGATGCGTCCCGAGAACGCGCCGTCATCGTCGTAGGGCGTCAGCAGCACCGTGAAGATGTCGCCCAGAAGCGCCGTGCGCCCCTGCCCGCCCGGCAGCGGCCGGACCAGATCATGCGCCCGGTCCAGCGCCGTCAGCCGGGTCATCAGCTGCGTGGTCATGTCCTCGATCGAGCTGGACGAGCGCGAGGTGATCCGAGTCAGCCCCGTCGCGATGGCCAGCAGGTTCTTGACGCGGTGGCTCATCTCGCCGGCCAGCAGCTCGTGGCCCTCTTCGGCCTGCTTGCGGTCGGTGATGTCGAGAAACACGCCCGAGACCTTGCGCTTCTCGATTCCGGCATCGTCGCCCTTGCCCCGGGCCGAGATCCAGCGGACCTCGGAGCCGTGGACGGTGCGGAAATCGATCTCGTAGGACCCGACCAGCGCCCGCGTCGCCGCAAAGGCCGCCCGGACCCGGTTGCGGTCGGCCGGGTGGATCTTGCCGGACAGGGATTCGAAGGTCAGCGCGGCGTGGTCCTCGATCCCCCACAGGTCATGGCCCCGGTCGTCCATCGCGAACTCGTCGGTGTCGACATTCCACGTCCACAGGCTGATGCCCGCAGCATCGATCGCCCGCCGCAGGACGTCATATCCCCATTCGGGGTCGATCGGGGCAAGCTCTGTCAAAATCGGGCGCTTTTCCAAGGACGGACGGGCGGGTTCGCCTGTTCATGCGGTGGCGCTGCCCCCGTGTCAACCGTTCCGGCGGGGAAGACGCGGCCCCTGTCGGCCACGGCACCGGCCCCTGCGGGTTTCGGCGGCGGTCGGGTGTCCGAAAGCCCCGCATGCCCTGATGCGGGCGGATGTCGCGAACGCCTGCGCTGTTTTCCGTCTCGGACGGATGGAAGGATGGCACCCCGACGGCCCGGAAAAAACAATCTGCACCCGCCCTGTAACACCGCCCGCATCCTTGGCGATCTGCCCTTCAGGAAGGTGCCTGACGCCCTTCCGTGATAGGGAGAACCGACATGACCGCAACGACCTCGCGCCTCGCCTTGGGCGCCACGCTGGCCTGTGCCATCGGCGCCATGGCCACGACCCCCGTGCAGGCCCAGGAGATGGAGAAATGCTTCGGCGTCTCGCCCGCCGGGCAGAACGACTGCGCGGCGGGACCGGGAACGACCTGCGCCGGAACCTCGACCGTCGACTATCAGGGCAACGCCTGGACCCTGGTCCCGGCGGGCACCTGCCTGTCGATGGAGCTGCCCGCTGCCGAGGATGGCAGCGCCCGCGCGGCCTCGCTGGAGCCGCTGTCCCGCGACATCCCCGCCTGACCCCCGCCCAAGACCGGCCGGGCGCGACGCCGCGCGCGCCCGCCTTCCCCCCGAGGTCCCAAGGAGGATCGTCATGACCCACCTGCCCCCGCGCGCCGGCGTCGGATTCAAGCCCGAGCATTTCGCGGCCATCCGCAGCGCCCCGCACCCGGTCTCGTTCTTCGAGATCCATGCCGAGAACTACATGGGCGCGGGCGGGCTGCCCCATGCGCAGCTGACGGCGCTGCGGGCCGACCACGCGATCTCGGTCCATGGGGTGGGGCTGTCGATCGGCGGGGCGGACCGGCCCGACGCCGCGCATCTGATGCGGCTGCGGCGGCTCTGCACCCGCTACGAGCCCGAGAGCTTCTCCGAACATCTGGCCTGGTCCAGCCACGGGACGGAATACCTCAACGACCTGCTGCCCCTGCCCTACACGCAGGAGACGGTGGACCGGGTCTGCGCGCATGTGGACGAGGTGCAGGACCGGCTCGGCCGCCGCATGCTGCTGGAAAATCCCGCGACCTACGTCCTGTTCGCGCAATCTGACATCCCCGAGACGCAGTTCCTGGCCGAGATCGCCTTCCGCACCGGCTGCGGGCTGCTGCTGGACGTCAACAACGTCTTCGTGTCCTGCACCAACCATCGCACCGATCCGCGTGCCTATCTGGACCGCTTCGCCATGGCCGCCGTGGGCGAGATCCATCTGGGCGGGCACGATTCCGAGGACCTGCCCTCGGGCCCGCTGCTGATCGACAGCCACGGGGCGGCGGTGGCCGATCCGGTCTGGACGCTCTATGCCGAGGTGATCGCCCGCATCGGCCCCCGCCCGACGCTGGTCGAATGGGACAGCGACCTGCCCGCTTGGCCGGTCCTGGCCGCCGAGGCCGCCCGCGCCGACCGGATCCTGACCCGGGTGCTTGCCCATGCCGGCTGAGGTCATGGCCCGCTTTCGGGCCGCCCTGCGCGGCGGCGCCCTGCCGCCCGGCGTGACCGCGACCGACCCGACTGACGCCGCGCGCCGCTTCGACGTCTATCGCAACAACGTGGCCGTCAGCCTGTCGCAGGCCCTGGCCCGGCGCTTTCCGGTGATCCTGCGGCTGGTGGGCGAGGATTTCTTTCGCGCGCTGGCCCGGGAATACCTGGTGGCCGATCCGCCCCGGACGCCGGTGCTGGCGGAATGGGGCACGGGCTTCGCAGGCTTCCTGGCAGGCTTTCCGCCGCTGGCGCCGTGGCCGTGGATGGCCGATGTCGCGCGGATCGAGGTCGCGCGGGGCCGGGCCTTCCACGCCGCCGATGCGCGGTCCCTGGACCCGGCGGCGCTGGCGGGAACCGATCCCGCGCGCCTGTGCCTGCATCTGCATCCGTCGCTGGCGGTGCTGCGGCTGGATCACCCCGCCGTGTCGATCTGGCGCCGCCATCAGCCGGGCGCCCCGGACCACCCCCTGCCCGCACTGCCCGAGATCGCGCTGATCCTGCGCGACCCCGGCTTCGACGTGCCGGTCGAGGCGATCCCCCCCGCCGATGCCGTCCTGATCGAGGCGCTGGCCGGCGGCGCCCCGCTGGCCGAGGCGGCCCTTGCGGCGCAGCAGGTCCAGCCCGGCCACGATCCCGGCCCGCGCCTGGTCCGGCTGATGCGCGCGGGCACGATCGTCGAGGGGGTGAGCCCGTGCTGAGCCGCTTCAACGCCCTGCCCGCCCGCATCCCCGCCGACCTGGTGGCGCTGATGCTGCGGGTCTTTCCGGCGCTGGTCTTCTGGCAATCGGGGCGCACCAAGGTCGACGGGCTGAGCATCCGGGAGGCGACATGGTTTCTCTTCGAACACGAATACGCCCTGCCGCTGATCCCGCCCAACGTGGCGGCAGTGCTGGCCACGCTGGCCGAGCACGCGCTGCCGGCACTGATGATCCTGGGCCTGCTGACGCGGATCTCGGCCTTGGGGATGCTGGCGATGACGGCGGTGATCCAGATCTTCGTCTATCCCGGCGCATGGATCACGCATGGGCTGTGGGCGGCGGCGGCGCTGGCGGTCGCGGCGGGGGGCCGGGGCGGATCTCGCTGGATCACCTGCTGCGGCTGGACCGCGCACGGGGGGCGGGCTGAGATGGACCTGATCCTCGCCTATCTGGCCGGGCTTCTGACGCTGATCAATCCCTGCGTCCTGCCGGTGCTGCCCATCGTGCTGACCGCCAGCCTGGGCGCCGACCCGCGCGGGCCACTGGCGCTGGCGGCGGGCCTGTCGGCGTCCTTCGTGACCCTGGGCCTGGGCATCGCCGCGCTCGGCCCGGCCATCGGGCTGTATCCCGAGGATGTGGCGCGGGTCGCGGCGCTGGTGATGATCGGCTTCGGCCTGGTGATGCTGACCCCAGCCCTGGGGCGCGGCTTTGCCACCGCCACGGTGGGGCTGGCGGTCGCCGCCAATGCGCAGATGCCGCAGGGCCGGGGCCGGGGCCGGGGCCAAGGCCGGGGGCTGCGGCAGGAATTCGCGGGCGGCGCGCTTCTGGGCGCGGTCTGGAGCCCCTGCATCGGCCCCACCCTGGGCGCCGCCATCGCGCTGGCCAGCGCGGGCCGGGACCTGCTGCGCGCGGGCGCGATCATGGCGGCCTTCGCGCTCGGCGTCTCGACCCTGATCCTGGCGGGGGCCTATGGCCTGCGCGGCCGGCTGCGCCGCCATGCGGGCCGGATGGCCCGCCTGTCCGCCCGCGCCCGCCCCGCCCTGGGCCTGGCCTTCGTCGCCGTGGGCGCGGCGCTGGCCACCGGCCTTCACCACCGGGCCGAGGCCCTGCTGATCGACCGCCTGCCCGCCTGGCTGATCGACCTTTCCGTCACCTTCTGACCCTCACGAGGACATCATGAACCGTCGCACCCTTCTGATCTCTGCCGCCGCCCTGACCCTGGCCCCCGCGGCCCGGGCCTCGGATCGGGTCTTCTACACGCCGGGCTTGGCCGAGGCCGCCCTGGAGGCGGGCGAGACCGTCGTGCTGGATTTCTGGACCGACTGGTGCAGCACCTGCGCCGCCCAGCAGCGCGTCCTGGCCGCGCTGAAGGCCGGGAACCCGGATTACGAGGCGCATCTGCGCTTCATCACCGTCGATTGGGACCAGCACGGGCGCGGTCCGCTGTCGCGCGCGCTGGCCATTCCCCGCCGCTCGACCCTGGTGGCGCTGAAGGGCCGGCAGGAGCTGGGCCGCATCGTCGCCGGCACGGCCCCGGACGACATCGCCGCGCTTCTGGACCGCGCGCTGCACGCCGCGCGGGCATGACCCAAAGCCCGGATCTGGCGCAGCGCTGGCATTGCCCGGCTGCGGCAGGCCGGGTTACACTGCACGGGCGCGCGCATCCGCCAGAGGAGGCAGCCCTGGACGGCCAGACTGACTGGGACCTGCTGCTGGCACGGGCCAATTCCGGCGACGCGGCCGCCTTCCTGCGGCTTCTCACCAAGGTGACACCGCCCCTGCGCTGCCTGATCCGCGCCCGCGGGCGGGGCCTGCCGCCCGACCTGCACGAGGACATCCTGCAGGAGGTGCTGCTGGCCATCCATCTCAAGCGGCAAAGCTGGGCGCCGGGCAGCCCCGTCCGCCCATGGCTTTACGCGGTGGCGCGCCACAAGGTCGTCGATGCCTTCCGGCGGCGCGGTCGCCGGGTGCATCTGCCGATCGAGGACGTGGCCGAGATCCTGGCCTCGGAGGCCGATCCCGCACCCCTGGCCGCGCATGATGCCGACCGGATGCTGGGGATGATCGACGCCCGCTCGGCCGCCTTGGTACGCGCGGTCCGGCTGGAGGGGCACAGCACCGAGGAGGCCGCGCAGGGGATGGGCCTGACGGCGGGCGCGGCCCGCGTCGCCCTGCACCGGGCCATGAAACGTCTGTCCGAGCTGGCAGAGAGGATGAAATGACGAACCGACCCACGACCGAGGATCTGATCCACCGCCTGGCCACCGCCCCGCCCCCGGCGCGGCTGTCCGCGCGCGGGGCCACGGGCACGCTGCTGGGCGCGGCCGCCGCCACCGTGGGCCTGTTCCTGCTGCTGGTCGGTCCCCGCGCCGACCTTCTGCCCGCCCTGGCCGACCCCCAGGTCCTGGCGAAACTGGTCCTGCCCGTCGCGCTGTCGGTGCCTGCGCTGTGGCTGGCGCTGCGATCGGCCCGGCCGGGCGCGCGCCTGCCGCTCTGGGTGCTGGCGCTTCCGGCGCTGGTGGCCGCGGGCCTGTTCCTCGCCCGCCTCGTCCAGACCCCCCCGGGGCTGATCGCCCCCGGCATCCTGGGGCACAGCGCCGCCGCCTGCCTGCTGTCGATCACCGCCCTGTCCAGCCCGGCCATCGCCTTGGGCCTGACCCTATTCCGCCGCGGCGCCGCCCTGCGCCCGGCCCTGACCGGAGGACTGATCGGGCTTGCCGCCTCGGCCGGGGTGACGGCGGGCTACGCCCTGCATTGCAACGAGGATTCGCCGCTGTTCTTCACCACTTGGTACGGGCTGGCGATCCTGATCTGCACGACGGCAGGCGCTTTGGCCGGACGGCGGCTGCTGCGCTGGTAGACGGGCCGGCGGGGTGCTGTTCCCCGTGGCGACAGCCGGACACTCCTTCCACAGGTAAAACATCTCGATCCCCCCGCGCTGGCAGGTCGGAAAGCGGGCGCCCTTAGTGGCCGGGACGATCATGACGGGCGCGACCGCGACACCTGACTTGTCTGATCCGATCCGGCCCGGCAGATGATCCTGCCCCCGCGCACGGTCGATCCCGACCCCGTCGCGGGTATCGCGCCACGCCCCCCCCTGCGAACCGACCGCTCAGGCCCCGGCCAGCGTCCGGCGGAAGAACGCCGCCGTCAGCGCGATGTCGGTCGCGGCGCGGTCGCTGGTCTCGCCGCCGCCATGGCCGCCAGTCTCGCTGGTGCGCAGCATCACGTCCTGCCCCGCCTCCTGCAGCTTGAGCGCGAAGCGGCGGGCATGGGCGGGATCGACCCGGTCGTCATGTGCGGGGGCGTCGATCAGGATCGGCGGATAGGCGACCTCGGCTCGGGGCCGGACCTGATGCAGGGGCGAATAGGCGCGAAGGTAGGCGGCATCCTCGGGAATGTCCGGATCGCCGTATTCCTCGATCCAGGCCGCCCCGGCGGGATAGAGGTGAAAGCGCAGCATGTCGGTGACCGGCACATCGGCCTTGATCGCCCCCCAGTCCGCCGGGTTGCGCGTTGCCATCACCGCCGCCAGCAGCCCGCCGTTCGATCCGCCGACGAAGCCCACCCCGCCCGGCGGCGCGATGCCCCGCGCCACCAGATCCCGGGCCACGGCCACGCAATCGTCGAAGGAGGTCGGGCGCTTCGGCCCCATGGCCTGCCGGTGCCACGAGGGCCCGAACTCTCCGCCCCCGCGCAGATGGGCGACCGCCACGCCGATGCCCCGGTCCAGCAGCGCCGGGCCGTCGAACTTCAGATAGGGGGCGGGCATAGGCATGCCGTAGCCGCCATAGGCCTGCACCACGACCGGGACGGCCCCCTGCGCCACAGCTTTCGGCAGGGCCAGATGATAGGGCACCTGCGTGCCGTCCCCGGATCGTGCCTGCAGCAGATGCGCCTGCATGCCCGAGGCGTCGAAGGACGGCTTGGAGGATGCGACCAGATGGGGCTGCGGCGCCTTGGCCAGGGTGTCCAGGTCGATCCGGTACAGGCTTGGCGGCAGCAGCTGCCCCTCGGCCCAGATGTTCAGGCGCATGTCGCGCGCGCCCTCGGCATCCGGCTCGATTGCGTGCCAGAGGATCCAGACGGTCGACGCCTCGGCCGGCAGCGGCAGGTCGCGCAGCGGGCCTTCGGGCTGGCGCAGATCCAGGACCCGCAGCCAGGGCCGCAGGTCGTCATGCCCGGTCATCACCAGCCAGTCGCGCGTCATCAGCAGCTGGTTCGTCCCGCTGCGCGGACCCGGCACGAAGATCACCCGCTCCAGCGGCGGGCCGTCGAAACGGCGCAGGACGGTGGCGCCGGCGGGGTGGTCGCCATCCTCCTGCGGCTCCCACACGACGAAGCGGTCGTTGGCGAACTTAGGGGCCAGACGCGGCAGGTCCAGGACGACCCGCCGGCCGTTCTTCTCGACGGCCAGGGTGCTAGAATGGATCGTGTGATGGGTCGACAGCAGCAGCGTGCCGTCACCCTCGCCCTCGCCCGGAAGATGGGAGGCCATGGCCTGGACATCGTCCGGCCCCGCCTCGAAGATCACCGGCGCATCGTCCAGCGCGGTGCCGCGCGTCCAGGCGCGCACGGTGCGCGGCCACCCCGACCGGGTCGCGTGCCGGGGATGGGTGGCGGCGAAGACCAGCAGCCGGTCGGGACCCTGCCAGGCGACCCACTGCCGGGCCAGCGGCGTCTCGAACCCGCCCGGGACGAAATCCCGCGCGGTAAGGTCGAATTCGCGCCCGACCAGCATGTCGGACCCGTCCAGCGACAGCATCATCATCGCCCGGCCCCGGTCCGGGCGGCCGACCGGGCCGCGCCAGGCCCATTCTTGCCCCGTCTCGCGGCAATAGGCATCGAGGTCGAAGACCGTCTGCCAAGGCGCATCGGGCGCCGGCGTCAGATCGTCGGGAATGCGCCGCCACAGGCCGCGCGGATGCTCTGCGTTCTGGTGGAAGTCGTACAGATGGCCGCCGCCCTTGCCGCAGAGGAACAGCTTGTCATCCTCCTCGAGGATGGCGCGCAGGCGCTGCCGGTCGGCCTCGAAGACCTCGTCATGCAGGCGCCGGGCGACCTCGGCATTGCCCTGCGCGACCAGCGCCGTCGAGCGGGGGGCCTCGGGATCGTCCAGGTCCAGATCGTCGGGCATGACGGGCCTCCTTGGCTGGCGGATGAAGGGAAGGATGGCGCGCGGGGGAGGAATTTCCTAGCCGGAATTTTCGGCCCGGTCCGGCCAGAAAGCCGACCCAACCCGCCCTGCCCCGGAAACGGCACCTGTCAGCCGACCGGATACGCGGACAAGCCCGGCGCGCGGCGCAGTCTGACACATCAGGCCCGCCTGCCGAACAGGCCTCGGCGCGGCTTATGGTCACAGCGGCGCGGACATCATAGTCTTATGGATACATAGCCTTGCGGGATATTTTGACATATTGCCTGAACGTACAAGTTTACCGATGACGTGGGATCTGGCCTTGAACGACACGCTTCTGCTCTATGCGCCCGTCCCGCTGCATCAGGACGCTCAGGGTGGGTTCTTCGTCGAATCCCAGGCCCTGAACGGTCTGCAGCTGTGGACGCGCAACTTTGCCCGCGTCATCGTCATGATGCCGCTGGATCCGGGCCCGCCCCCGCCGGGATGGGTGCCGGTCCTGCCGGACGATCCCCGGCTGGACAGGGTCGTCTTCGAGGCCCTGCCGATGGCCTTCCGGCCCGACCAGTTCCTGCGCCACCTGCCCGCCACGCAGCGCCGCATCCGGGCCCTGATCGCCGAGGCGCAATGGCTGAGCTTCGCGATCGGCGGGCTGTTCGGGGACTGGGGCGCGGTGGCCTGCCTGACCGCGCACCGGATGGGCCGCCCCTTCGCCGCCTGGACCGACCGCGTCGAATCGCAGGTCGTGCGGCAGGAGATCGGGACCGGGCACTGGCGGGCCAACCTGCGCGCGCGCCTGACCCACCGGCCCATGGCGATGCTGGAACGCGCCATCGTGCGCCGCGCCGCACTTGGCCTCTTTCACGGGCGCGAGACGTTCGAGGCCTATGCCCCCTATGCGCGCGGCCCGGCCGAGATCGTCCACGACGTCCATATCTCGGCCGAGGACCATATCGAAGCGGACCGCCTGGCGGCCAAGGCGGCCGAGGCGCTGACCGGTCCGCTGCAGCTGGTCTATGCGGGCCGGGCCGATCCGATGAAGGGCCCCTTCGACTGGATCGAGGTGCTGGAACGGCTGGCGCAGAAGGGCATCGATTTCCGCGCTCGCTGGCTGGGGGACGGCACCGACCGCCCCGCGATGCTGGCACGGCTGGAGGCCTCGGGGCTGGCGTCGCGGGTCGAGATGCCGGGCTTTCTGGTGGACCGGGCCGCCGTGCTGGAGGAGCTGCGCGACGCGCATCTGTTCCTCTTCTGCCACCTGACGCCCGAATCGCCGCGCTGCCTGATCGAGGCGCTGGCCTCGGGCTGTCCGCTGGCGGGCTATGCCAGCGCCTATTCGACCGACCTGATCGCCGGGCATGGCGGCGGCGCGCTGGTCCCGCGCGGCGACACGGCGGCGCTGGCGGACCAGATCGCCCAACTGGACGCGAACCGCACGCAGCTGGCGCAGCTGATCCTGAGCGCGGCAGCGGATGGCGCCCCCTTCACCGACACGGCTGTCTTCCAGCAGCGCAGCCAGGTCATCCGCGACCATCTGGGCGCCCGCTGACCCCATCGCGCCGACCGCTGGTGTGCGGCTGAAAACCGCAGGCCCGGTGATGTAATCCTTTTCATGCCCGATGAAACCCATTACATTCCCTCTCAGGCCCCCGGTGGAGCGGGGCGCTGACCGAGGAGGATCTTTCCATGACTTTCGCAACCCCCGCCGTTCTGGGCGGTCTGGTGGCCGTGACGATGACGGCCTCGGGCGCCTTCGCCCAGGATGCCCGCACCGCCGCCGACCTGCCCATCGCCGTGCAGATGTACACCTTGCGCGACCACGGCACGCTGGACGAGCAGTTCGCCGCCGTGCAGGCCGCGGGCGTCACCGCCGTCGAGACGGTCGGCATGCAGGACAGCACCGCCGAGGATCTGTCCGCGCTGATGGCCGAATACGGCGTCGAGGCGATCTCGACCCATGCCCAGCTGGACGATCTGCGCGCCGATGCGCAGGCGGTCATCGACTTCAACAAGGCAATCGGCAACGATGTGATCACCGTCCCCTATCTGGCCGAGGAGGCGCGTCCGACCGATGCCGCAGGCTGGACCGCGCTTGGCGAGGAGCTGGCGGGCTTCAGCGCGACCCTGCAGGCCGAGGACATGACCCTGGCCTATCACAACCACGATTTCGAGATGGTCGAGTTCGACGGCCGCACCGCGCTGGAGATCATGATGGAGGCCGGCGGCGAGGACGTGATGGCCGAGCTGGATCTGGCCTGGGTCGCGCGCGGCGGGCTGGACCCGGTCGAGTATCTCGGCCGCTTCGACGGTCGCGTCTTTGCGATCCATGCCAAGGACAACGCCCCCGAGGGAGAGGCCCCCGACGAGCGCGGCTTCAAGGCGCTTGGCGAGGGCACGCTGGATTGGGACGCGATCCTGCCCGCCGCCGAAGAGGCCGGGGCGCAGTGGTACATCATCGAGCATGACCAGCCCATCGACGCGGCCGAGGTCGTGATGACCGGCGCCACTTTCCTCACCGAAAACCTGCCGGACAGCGCAACGCGCTGATTCTCCTCCCTGCCGGACAGGTGACTGGGGCCGCGACGATTGTCGCGGCCCTTTTTTCATGCGCGGGTGACGGGCCGAGCCTTACATCGGGCGGACCCAGATGTTGCGGAAGCTGACATCGGCATCGTGATCCTGCAGCCGGATGGGCGCGCAGTCATGCGCCTCGTAGCTGGGATAGCCGATCCATTCCGTCGCGCCCTGCAGCTGCGCATGGTTCTGCACCACGACGCCATTGTGCAGGACCGTCAGATGCGCGGGGCGGCGCAGCGCGCCATCCTCGGCAAAGATCGGCGCTTGGAAGATGATGTCATAGCTCTGCCATTCGCCCGGCGCGCGCGAGGCGTTCACCAGCGGCAGGTGCTGCTTGTAGATCGAGCCCGCCTGCCCGTTCGCGTAGGTCGGGTTCTCATGGCTGTCCAGGACCTGAACTTCGTAGCGTTCCTGCAGGAAGACGCCGCTGTTGCCGCGATCCTGGCTGTCATGGCCCTCGTCATTGGGGGGCGAGCGCCATTCGACATGCAGCTGCACGTCGCAGAAGCTCTCGGTCGTGCGGATGTCGCCGCTGCCGCGCCCGACATGCAGGGCGCCGTCCTCGATGGTCCACGCCGCCGCGCCGCCATCGACGGATTCCCAGCCCTCCAGACTGCTGCCATCGAAGAGGACGGTCGCGTCCGAGGGGGGCTGGCCCTCGGGGGTCTGGACCAGGCGCGGCTCGGGGCCTTGGACCTCGGTCACGCGGGACTGGGCCTGGCGTTCCTCCTGCGTGGGCTCGGGGGCGGCGTCCTGCGCGAAGGCGGGGGCGGCCAGCACCAAGCCGGCGGCCAGCAGGGGGGTCAGTCTTTTGGAAGTCAGGGTCATGACGGATCAGCCTTGTGCAAAATATGAGAAGGCCCCCGGCCCGGTCTGGACCGGGGGCCGGGGGCCGGGGGATCTCAGGTGGCCCAGGCCGGGCCGCCGTCATAGTCCAGATCGCCGTTGTATTCGCCCGGCACCGGCTCGTAGCGCAGCACCTGCGTGGCGCCGACCTCGGAGGTGAAGAAGCCGAACAGCACCAGCTGCTGGATCGGCGTGAACCAGTGCAGCTGCGGGGCGTCGGGATCGGCGGGCAGCTCGTCCGCGGCCGTGTCGGCCGAGGGCTGCACGTCCAGCGACTGTTCGCGCCGCTCTTCATGTTCCGCCACGAGGCCCGCCTGCGCGGCGGCGGCCTCATGCGCGGCCTGCAGCATCTGCTGGCGTTCATCCCCGGTCAGGTCGGCGAAGGGCTTGCCGAAGCGATCCCGCGCATCGGCCTGCAGCGCCTCCATCCCCTCGCGGAAGACGGCCTGCTCCTCGGCGTCGAAGCAGTCGCTGACATATTGCGTCATGAAGGCACCGACGCCCGCCTCCTTGGCGCCGGGCGTGTCGGTGGCGGGGATCAGGGTCTCGGCCACCTCGTCCAGGAAGGCGGCATCCTCGGGGGTGAAGATGTTCGTCCCCGTCTCGGTCGGCAGATAGGCCATGGCGCGATGCCCGCCCATCATGGCCGTGCCGGTGACGGCGGCGATCATCGTCAGAAGCTGGCGGCGGTTCATCACAGGTCTCCGTTCTTGAGGGCGGCGACGGCATGTTCCGCCGCCCGCGCGGTCAGCGCCATGTAGGTCAGCGAGGGGTTCACGCAGGCCCCCGAGGTCATGCAGGCCCCGTCCGTCACATAGACGTTGGGCGCGTCCCAGACCTGGTTGTTGCCGTTCAGGACCGAGGTCGCGGGGTCGCGGCCCATCCGCGCCGTGCCCATCTCGTGGATGCCCATGCCGGGGGCATAGTCGCTTTCGGTGGCTTTCACATCGACGACGCCCGCGGCCTCGAAGATGTCGACTGCGTCCTGCTTCATGTCCTCGCGCATGCGCATCTCGTTCTCGCGCAGGTCCACGCTAATCGACAGGACCGGCAGGCCCCATTTGTCGGTCGTGCCACGGTCCAGCGCGATGAAATTGTCATGATAGGGCAGCATCTCGCCAAAACCCGTCATGCCGATGGTCCATTCGCCGGGCTTGGACAAAGCCTCTTTCATGTCGCTGCCGATGTTCAATTCGGCGATGTCGCGGCGCCATCCCTGGCGGCTGGCCGATCCCTGATAGCCGAAGCCGCGCGTATAGGGCCGCTCCTCGCCCTCCGTGTTGCGGAAGCGCGGGATGTAGAAGCCCGCCGGGCGGCGCCCGAAATAGTACTTGTCGTCATAGCCCTCGACGCGGCCCTCGGCGCCGACGCGGAAATGGTGGTCCATGACGTTGTGACCCAGTTCGCCCGAAGACGAGCCCAGACCGCCTTCCCACACGTCGGTGGCCGAGTTCATCAGCACCCAGGTGGAATTGAAGCTCGACGCGTTCAGGAACACCACGTTGGCGGTGTATTCATAGGTCATGTTCGTCTCGGCATCGATGATCTCGACGCCGGTCGCGCGCTTGGTGTCCTTGTCGTACAGGACCTCCTTGACGATCGAGAAGGGGCGCAGCGTCAGGTTGCCGGTGGCGATGGCCGCGGGCAGGGTCGCCGACTGCGTGCTGAAATAGGCGCCATAGGGGCAGCCCAGCCAGCACTTGTTGCGGTACTGGCAGGCCACGCGGTTCTGTTCGGGCAGCGCCTCGGTGATGTTGGCGACGCGGCTGTTGATCAGATAGCGCTTGCCGCCGAAGGCGTTGCGCAGGCGCGCGGCCACGTCCTTTTCCACGATGTTCAGCGGAATGGGCGGCAGGAACTGCCCGTCGGGCAGGATGTCCAAGCCCTCGTTCGTGCCCGAGATGCCCGCGAAGCGTTCCACATGGTCGTACCACGGCGCGATGTCGGCATAGCGGATCGGCCAGTCTGTCGCGATCCCCTCGCGCTCGTTGGCGCCGAAGTCGGTGTCGGACAGGCGATAGGTCTGGCGTCCCCACATCAGGGACCGTCCGCCGACATGATAGCCCCGGAACCAGTCGAAGCGCTTGGCCTCGGTATAGGGGTTCTCCTGCTCGTTGGCCCACATGCCGAAGGTCTGTTCGTTCAGCGGATAGTCGCGCGACAGGACCGGATAGTTGTCCTTCATCTCGACGGTCGCGGTGCCGCGATGGGGATAGTTCCAGGCCTCGTTCTCGGCATGGACGTAGTCGGTCAGATGTTCGATGTTGCGGCCGCGTTCCAGCATCAGGACCTTCAGGCCCCGCTCGGTCAGCTCCTTGGCGGCCCAACCGCCGCTGATCCCGGATCCGACGACGATCGCGTCGTAATGCATGTTCTCTGCCATCTGGCGTTCCTTTTCTCAGGTGTCTTGCTGGGGGCGTGTTTCAGACGTCGCAGGTCAGGACCGCGTCGCGCAGCGATTGCGCGGCGGCGTCCGGGCTGGGATCGCGTGGCACGAATTCCTGCGCCAGCCAGCCCTGATGGCCGGTGTCGCGGATCGCACGGCAGATCGCCGGATAGTTCAGTTCCTGGCTGTCGTCCGGTTCGTTCCGGCCGGGATTCCCGGCGGTGTGGTAATGGCCGAACCATTGGTTGTGCTCGGTGATCGTGCGGATCACGTCGCCCTCCATGATCTGCATGTGATAGATGTCGTAGAGCAGCCGGAAGTTCGCGCTGTCCAGACGCTCGCACAGCGCCACCCCCCATGCGCTGCGGTCGCAAAGGTAATCGGGGTGATTCACGCGGCTGTTCAGCAGTTCCATCTGCAGGACCACGCCCGCCTCCGCCGCAAGGGGCAGGATCCGGGACAGGCCCTCGGCGCAGTTGGCCAGCCCCTCCTCGTCGGACATGCCGCGCCGGTTGCCGCTGAAGCAGATCAGGTTCGTGTAGCCCGCCTCGGCCACCAGCGCGATGTGGCGGGTATAGTTCTCGATCAGCGTCGCGTGGTTGGCGGGGTCCGCCCAGCCATCCTCCAGGCTGATCTCGGCCCCGTTGCACATCGAGCTGTCCATCCCGTGTTCGCGCAAGGTTGGCCAGTCGTCGGGACCGCAGAGGTCGATGGCCCGCAGCCCGACCGACCGGCCCAGCACGCAGAGATCGGCCAGATCCATGTCGCCGAAGGTCCAGCGCGCGACGGAATGGTTGATGTTGCCGCGCAGCCCGGTGGCGGCGGGGGCCTGCCCGTCCTGTGCCGCGTCCTGCGCCCCGTCCTGCGCCATGGCGGCGCCCGCCAGCCCGGTGCCGGCCACGGCCAGCCCACCCGCGCCATAGAACAGCGCACGGCGCGACAGGCCCGTGAAACGACGTTCCGACAAATCGGTCATGGTATCCTCCCTTGTCTCAAGATCCCGCGCGACAGGTGACATCGATTGCGGCGCGGGACGGGCCGACCCTCCTCCGGGCCGGGTGGTATCGCGCGCGGGGGGCGTCCTTCCCCGCGCCTCTTATCCCCTTAGTACGGGCTGTCTTCGAAGTAGAAGTTTTCGGCGTTATCGGGTGTGATGAGTTCGGATGCGATGATGAAGTCTCCGCTCATGGGGGCGCCTGCGGTGAGGCCGAGGACGGTCATCTCGATGGCGGTGGAGATCATCGAGGGGGGATAGGTGACGTTCACCGGCACGGTGGGATCGCTGTTTCGGATGCGGTCGACCATCTCCTTCATGCCGGCGCCGCCGACGACGAACATCTCGCCGGTGCGGCCGGCCTGGTCGATGGCGGCGAGCGCGCCCACGGCCATGTCGTCGTCGGCCGCCCAGACCGCGTCGATCTCGGGGAAGCGCGACAGCCAGTCCTGCATCAGGTTGAAGGCGGTGTCGCGGTTCCAGTTGCCGTGATCCATGGCGGCGACCTCGACGCCCGATCCCTCCAGCGCGGCCTCGAAGCCCGCCACGCGCTCGTTGTCGACGGTCGAGGCGATGCCGCGCATCACCACGACCTGCGCGCCCTCGTCCAGGGTCTGGGCGAAGTACTGGCCGGCGGTGCGCCCGAAGCTGTCGTTGTCGCCCGCGACATAGAGGTCCTCGATCCCCTCCTGCGCCAGGCCGCGATCGACGACCGTGACCCAGACCCCGCTGTCGGCGATGCGCGCGATCGGGCCGGTCAGCGGCTCGGATTCGAAGGGCAGCACGACCAGCGCGTCGATGCCGCGGGTGGCGACCATGTCCTCGAGGTCCGAGACCTGCTGGCCGGGATCCGAGGTGGTGGTCAGCACGAACTCCATGTCGGGGTTCGCCTCGGCCAGGCGGGCGACGGTGCGCTCGGCATGGAAGTTCAGCGCGCCGGCCCAGCCATGCGTGGCGGCGGGGATCGAGATGCCGACGGTCTGGGACAGCGCCGGGACGGCGGTCAGGCCCAGAAGGGCGGTGGTGGCGACCAGGGTGGCCTTTATTGGCAAAGTGGCTTTCATTGGTGGTTCTCCTCCCACGGGATCAGGTTCAGCGCGCCGCGCCGGTGTTGCGTTGCAGCACGACGGCCAGGATGATGACGACGCCCTGGATGGCGCCGTTCAGATAGGGGCTGACGAAGTCGGTCAGGTTCAGCAGGTTGCCGATCAGCGACAGGATCAGCACGCCCACGACGGTGCCCCAGACCCGGCCGAAGCCGCCCTTCAAGAGCGTGCCGCCGATGATGACGGCGGCGATCGCCTCCAGCTCCCACAAGAGGCCGGTGGTGGCCGAGGCGGATCCAAGGCGCGGCACGTACATCACGACCGCGATGCCCACCAGCACGCCCAGCAGCACATAGGTCGCCAGCCGCACCCGCAGCACCGCCACGGACGAATAGCGCGCGACCTTCTCGTTCGAGCCGATCGCGGCGCAGTGCCGGCCGAAGGCGGTGTGGCGCATGGCGATCTCGCCCAGGATGGCCAGCAGGGCGAAGACGATGATCGGCCAGGCGATGCCCAGGATGCCGCCGTAATAGACGGGGCGGTACATCTCGCGCATCTCGTAGCCCAGGGACAGCGTGCCCCCATCGGCCAGCCAGGTCACCAGGGAGCGATAGATGCCCATGGTGCCAAGCGTCAGGATGAAGGCCTCGATGCCCGCCCGGGTGATCAGGATGCCGTTGATGAAGCCCGCCGCCAGCCCCGCCAGCAGCGCCACCGCGATGCCCAGGGCGATGACCGGCAGGCCCGGCCCCATGCTGTCGGTCAGGAGGTTCATCACCAGGATCATCAGCCCGGCCACGAAGGCCGCCATCGAGCCCACGGAGAGGTCCAGCCCCCCCGCGGTGATCACGAAGGTCATGCCGATGGCGATGATGCCGATGAAGGCCGAGCGGGCCAGCACGTTGGTGATGTTGGCATAGCTGAGGAAGTTCGGGTTCAGCGCCATGCCGATGCCGATCAGCACCAGCAGCGCCACCAGCGGCGCGATGACGGTCAGGTTGACGCGCCGGCGGCGGGGGGCGGAAGTTTGTGCGTGCGTGGCCGTGCTCATGCGGCGGTGTCCTTGTATGTGTCGTCCATGCCCATCGCCAACCGCACGATGCCGCCTTCGGTGACCGCCGTGCCCGACAGCTCTCCGGCGATGCGGCCGGCATGCATGACGATCACGCGGCTGGCCAGGCCGATCAGTTCGGGCATCTCGGACGAGATGACGATGATGCTGCGCCCCTCGGCGGCCAGCCGGGCGATGAGGGTGTAGATCTGCTGCTTGGTGCCGATGTCGATGCCGCGCGTCGGCTCGTCGATGATCACCACCCGCGGGTCGGGCAGCAGCACCTTGGCCAGAAGCAGCTTCTGCTGGTTGCCGCCCGACAGATCGCCCACCGCCATGTCGCGGGCCGGGGCGCGGATCCCGAACTCGGCGATGGCGCGGTCCAGCGCCGCCTCCTCGCGCCTGCGGTCGATCAGCGGGCGGCCGAAGGTCTCCAGCAGCGGCAGGGTCAGGTTCTCGCGCAGGGACTTGTCCAGCAGCAGCCCCGCGCCCTTGCGGTCCTCGGTCAGATAGGCCAGCCCCGCGCGCATGGCCTGGGCCACCTGCCCCGCGGGCAGGTCCACCCCGTCCAGGCGGACGCTGCCCGTGCGGGGGCGCAGCCCGGCGATGGCCTCGGCCAGCTCGGTGCGTCCCGATCCGACCAGCCCGCCGATGCCCAGCACCTCGCCCCGGTGCAGGACCAGGCTGGCATCATGGACGATGCCCGGCACGGTGATGCCGCGGGCCTCCAGGATCGGCTCGGCGCCGCCCCCGACCTGGGCTGGAACCTTGGGGGGATAGAGATCCGACAGCTCGCGCCCGACCATCGCGGCGGCCATGTCGTCCTCGGTCACGTCGGCGGTCAGGTCCGAGCGCACCATCGTGCCGTCGCGCAGCACGGTGACGCGGTCGGCGATGCGCTTCACCTCGCCCAGCTTGTGCGAGGTGTAGAGGATCGCCACGCCCTCGGCCCGCAGCCGCGCGATCTGCGCGAAGAGCACCTCGGTCTCGCGCTCGGTCAGCACGGCGGTGGGCTCGTCCATGATCAGCACGCGCGCGTCGCGCGACAGGGCCTTGGCGATCTCGACCATCTGCTTGTCGGGGACCGAGAGGCGATTGACGGGCGTGGCCGGATCGACCCGGCAGTGCAGCTGCGCCAGCAGGTCGGCGGTGCGCGCGCGCATCGCCCTGTGGTCCAGCAGGAAGCCGCGCCTCAGCTCGCGGCCCAGAAAGACGTTCTGGTCCACCGACAGGTGCTCGGCCAGGTTGAACTCCTGGTGGATCATGATGATCCCCCGGTCCTCGGCCTCGTCCGAGCCGACGAAGGTCACGGGCGCCCCCTCCAGCAGCACCCGGCCGCCGGTGGGGTCCAGATAGCCGGCCAGGATCTTCATGGTCGTGGACTTGCCCGCACCGTTCTCGCCGATCAGGGCATGGACCTCGCCGGGATGCAGGGCGAAGTCGACGCCGTGCAGGATCTCGATCGGGCCGAAGGCCTTGGTGACGGCATCCAGCGCCAGGACGGGGGCGGGGGTGGTGGGTCCGGGAAGGGTCATGGCGTCACCTCGACCCACGCCGCGTCGGCGGCCTGCGAGCGGATGCAGGCGTCGATGAAGGCCATCCCCTCCAGCCCGTCGCGCAGGCCCGGCAGCGTGTCGGGATGCACGCCGCTGCGGATCGCGTCGGCGGCCTCGGCGTAAAGGTTGGCGAAGCCCTCCAGATAGCCCTCGGGATGGCCGGGCGGCACGCGGCTGCCCTCGGGCGTGCTGCCGGGACCTGCCCGGCGCAGGACCTGCGCGGGCTGGCCGAAGGGGGTATGAAGCAACGTCTCGGGCAGGTCGTGCTGCCATTCCAGACCGCCCGTCTCGCCATAGACGCGCAGCCGCAGCCCGTTCTCGCGCCCCGGCGCCACCTGCGAGGCCCAGAGCATCCCCCGCGCCCCGGTGCCGTAGCGCAGCAGGATATGGGCGTTGTCGTCCAGCCGGCGCCCGGGCACGAAGCTGCTCAGGTCCGCGGCCAGCCGCTCGGGCAGCATCCCGGTGACGAAGCGCGCCAGCTGGAAGGCATGCGTGCCGATGTCGCCGATCGCGCCGCCTGCACCCGCGCGGGCCGGATCGGTGCGCCAGTCGGCCTGCTTGCTGGTCGTCTCCTCGGTCAGCCAGTCCTGGGCATATTCGACCTGCACCAGCCGCAGCGCGCCCAGATCGCCGCGGGCGATCATCGCGCGGGCCTGGCGGATCTGCGGATAGGCGGAATAGTTGTGGGTCAGCACGAACAGCGCGCTTGAGGCCCGCGCCGCCGCGGCCAGATCTTGCGCCTGCGCCAGCGTCGCGGTCATCGGCTTGTCGCAGATCACGTGGATGCCCTGCGCCAGGAAGGCCCGGGCCACGGGCTCGTGCAGGTGGTTGGGCGTGCAGACCGACACCGCCTCGATCCCGTCGGGGCGGGCGGCCTCGTCGCGCGCCATCCGTTCAAAGTCGTCATAGCTGCGCGCGATGCCCGCGGCGGCCGCGCTGGACGCCGCCCGGGCGGGGTCCGAGGACAGCGCGCCCGCCACCAGCTCGAACCGCCCGTCCAGCCGCGCCGCGATGCGGTGCACATTGCCGATCATCGCGCCCGCGCCGCCGCCCACCATGCCAAGCCGGATCGGGATATGCCTGTCCATGCTCATGCCCCCAGCCCCAGCATCCGGCGGTTGGCCGCGTCATCCGCGCCGCCATCCGCGAAGTCGTCGAAGGCCCGGTCGGTCACCCGGATGATGTGGTCGCGCACGAAGGCCGCCCCCTCGCGGGCGCCGTCCTCGGGGTGCTTGAGCGCGCATTCCCATTCGACCACCGCCCAGCCATCGAAGCCCATCGTGGCCAGCTTGGAGAAGATGCCCTTGAAGTCCACCTGCCCGTCGCCAAGGCTGCGGAAGCGCCCCGCCCGGTCCACCCAGGGCTGGTAGCCGCCATAGACGCCCTGCCGCCCCGTCGGGTTGAACTCGGCATCCTTCACATGGACCATGCCGATGCGTTCGGCATAGATGTCGAGGTTGGCCAGGTAATCCAGCTGCTGCAGCAGGTAATGCGACGGATCGTACAGCATCCTGGCGCGCGGATGCTGGTCCACGCGATCGAGGAACATCTCGAAGGTCACCCCGTCATGCAGGTCCTCTCCGGGATGGATCTCGAAGCAGATGTCGACGCCGCGGCTGTCGGCATGGTCCAGGATCGGCCGCCAGCGCGCCGCCAGAGCGTCGAAGGCCGCCTCGACCAGCCCCGCCGGGCGCTGCGGCCAGGGATAGAGGTAGGGCCAGGCCAGCGCGCCGGAAAAGGCCGCCATCCGGTCCAGACCCAGGTTCGCCGAGGCGTCGATGGTCTTTCGGACCTGATCCACCGCCCAGGCCTGCCGCGCCACCGCGTCGCCGCGCACGGACGCCGGCGCGAAGCCGTCGAAGGCCGCGTCGAAGGCCGGATGCACCGCCACCAGCTGGCCCTGCAGATGCGCCGACAGCTCGGTGATCTGGACGCCATGCGCCCGCGCCTGTCCCGACAGCTCGTCGCAATAGGTCCGCGAGGCCGCCGCCCGGTCCAGATCGATCAGCGACGCCGCCCCCGAGGGCACCTGCACGCCCAGATAGCCGCAGCCCGCCGCCCATGCGGTGATCGCGTCGAAGCTGTCGAACGGCGCGGCATCGCCGACGAACTGCGCCAGGAACAGGCCGGGGCCCTTGATGGTCTGCATGCATCCTCCCGAAGCCTCTCCCCGAAGCTCCTCCTTGGCCGATTCCAGCGTGTGTAATCGGTTTCATCGGACGAAACCACAGGATGAAACGGTTTACAACCGCCTTTTTTCCGCTAAGCGTGACCCTGCCCCCCGTCGCCCGAAGGTGCGTTTCCCGTGTCAGATCAATCCCGTCCGCCCCGCATCCTCGATGTCGCCAAGCTGGCGGGCGTGTCGGTCGCCACCGTCAGCCGCACCCTGTCCAACCCCGCCATCGTCTCGGAGGCCACCCGCAGGGCCGTCGAGGAGGCCATCGCGCAGACCGGATACACCCTGAACTTCACCGCCCGGAACCTGCGCCAGCAGCAGGTCGGCGGCGTGCTGGCGCTGGTCCCCAACCTCGCCAATCCGTTCTTCTCGCAGATCCTGTCGGGCATCTCCGAGGTGCTGCGCCGCCACCACCTCAGCCTTCTGGTCATGGACACCACCGCCGTGCCCGACCAGCCCGCGATGACCGTGCTGGCCCCCTATCTGAACCGCTCGCGCTCGGACGGGGTGATCGTGCTGGACGGGCGGCTGGACCCGGGCCTGTTCGACCGCCCCGGATGCCCGCCGCTGGTCCAGGCCTGCGAATGGATCGAGGGGTTGGCCGCGCCGCGCGTGCTGGCCGACAATGCCGGCGGCGGGCGCCTGGCCGCCGCCCACCTGACCGGCCTCGGCCATCGCCGCATCCTGCATCTGACCGGCCCCGGGGACAGCTCGCTCACCCATGCCCGCCGCCAGGGCTTCCTGCAGGGCCTGGCCCGGGCCGGCCTGCCCGAGCCCGGGCCCCACGACCGCCTCGGCGGCGACTTCACCGCCCGCTGCGGCCGCGACGCCGCCGCCCGCCTGCTGGCCCTGCCCGACCGCCCCACCGCCGTCTTCTGCGACAACGACGAGATGGCCATCGGCCTGATGACCGGCCTGATCACCGCGGGCCTGCGCGTGCCCCACGACATCTCGGTCATCGGCTTCGACAACATCGAGATGGCCGCCTTCTGCCTCCCCGCCCTCACCACCATCCGACAGCACCGCGCCCGCCTCGGACGAAAAGCCGCCGAAACCCTCATCCAAAGAATGGCAGGCGAGACACCCCAGAACACCCTCACCCTCGATGTCGAACTCCTGGAACGAGACAGCACAGGGATCGCAAGGTAGCGGGATCGCCTTTCGGCGCTAGCCGTCCCGTCAGCCGCTCACCCGAGGGTGACTAGCCGCCGCATCAGTTGATCCCGACCCCCGCCCTCACCGACACTGCGCGAACAGGGACACCGCCCCGATGCGGGCTGCCCCACAGGTTCATCACGCAGAGGGGGGCGGCCCATGCCGACGATCGACGGATCCATCCAGGACTGGTCGCCGGCGGCCCGGCTGGACCGGCCGCAGACCGGCACGGCGGGCTACGGGCTGTGGGGCATCGCGGATCCGCAATACCTCTACATCGCCATGACGGCCGAGGATGTGGCCATCGGCGCCAACTCGACCGTCTGGCTGGACACCGACCTGAACCGCAGCACGGGCCACCTGATCTGGGGCTGGGCGGGGGGCGCGGAATACCATGTCGAGATCGCGGCGGACGGGTCGGCGCGCCTGTATTCCGGCGGCCCGCAGCAAGTGCTGGTCGCGGATCTGGAGGCGGCGCGCAGCGCCGACGGGCGGGTGGTCGAGTTCCGCATCGACCGCGCGCTGATCGGGACGCCCGCAGGCCCGGTCCGCGTCTATGCCGACGTGAACGACACGGCCTACCTGCCCGCCAGCTATGCCACGGGCAACCTGCAGATCGCGGCCCCCGTCCCGGTCGAGGCGGGCGGCAAGGTGCTGGACGGCAACCTGGCCGAATGGGCCGGGGCGACGCGGCTGGACACGCCCGCCACCGGGGCCGCGGGATATGCGCTGCACGGCGACCTGCAGGGCGGCGTCTATACCTTCGCCATCGCCACCGACGGGCTGGAGATCGGCGCGGGCACGACCATCTGGCTGGACACCGACCGCGACGGCACCACCGGGCACCGGCTGTGGGGCTGGGCCGTGGGGGGCGAGTACAACATCAACATCGGCGCGGACGGGCGCGCGCGGCTCTATACCGGCGCGGCGGGCGAGACCTTCGTGGCCGATCTGGACTTCGCGCTGAACGCGGCCGGCACGGCCATCGAGATCGCCGTGGATCAGGCGCTGCTGGGCAACCCAGCCTCGCTGCGGGTCTTCGCGGATGTGAACGACGCGGTCTTCATCCCCAACAGCTATGCCACGGCCGAGTTCATCGTGGGCACCCCGCCGCCGGTCACGGTGGGCGCGATCACCCTGGACGGCGCGCTGGCGGATTGGGGATCCGAGGGGCTGCTGGTCACGCAGGCGGGCCATCAGCTGCGCGGCCAGATGCAGGGCGACCAGTTCGTCTTCGCGATCGGCACGGACGGCCCGGCGATCGGCGCCGGCACGACCATCTGGCTGGACACCGACCTAGACCGCGCCACCGGCCACCAGATCTGGGGCTGGGCGGGGGGCGCGGAATACAACATCAACATCGGCGCCGACGGGCAGGCGCGGCTTTACTCGGGCGCGGCGGGGCAGACCTTCGTGGCCGACCTGCAGTTCGGCCTCAACGCCGCCCGCACCGGGTTCGAGGTCGCGCTGGACCCCGCCCTGCTGACGGGCGATCCGGCGCAGATCCGGGTCCTGGCAGACGTGAACGACGCGGTCTTCCTGCCGGGCGATTACGGCAGCGCCAATCTGGTCGTGGGCACGGCGCCGGTCGTCGATCCGGTGGATTCCCCGGAATCCCGCATCGCCATCGTCTATTCCGCGACGACGGCGGCGAACTTCTACGACCTGACCGCCTACGGCCAGCTGTTCATGTCGGCGCAGAACCAGGCGATGCAGGCGGGCGTGCCCTTCGATTTGCTGACCGAGGCGGACCTTCTGGACCCCGCGGCGCTGGCCCGCTACGACGCCATCGTCTTTCCCGGCATGTCGCATGTGCAGGCGGGCCAGGCGGGCGCCATCGCGGCCTCGCTGGCCACCGCCGTGCAGGATTACGGGCTGGGCCTGATCGCCGCCGGCAACTTCCTGACCAACGACCAGACCGGCGCGGCGCTGCCCGGCAATTCCTATGCGCGGATGAACGCCCTGCTGGGGGTCACGCTGGAGGGCTTCGGCGCGACGCAGGGCATCCGCCTGCGCGCCACGGATGCCGACAGCCCGGTCCTGAACGGCTATGGCGCGGGGCAGGTCGTCGGAAACTACGGCAACGTGTCCTATCTGAACTTCACCGACACGACCGGCCAAGGGCAGGTCCTGTTCGAGCAGGTCGTCACCGGGGCCGTGCATGACGCGGTGATCGCCACGCAGACCGGCGGGCGCAACGTCCATTTCGCGACCGATGCGATCATGGGCAACGCCAACATCCTGGGCCAGGCCATCGATTGGGTGCTGCAGGACAACGCCCCGGACGTGTCGCTGCTGCTGACGCGGCACAGCTCGCTGTTCTACGCGCGCAACGACATGGACCAGTCGCAGGAGGTCTGGGATGTCAGCATCCGCGAGCCCGGCATCTACGACGCCATGCTGCCCATCATCGAGGACTGGTATGCCGACCACGGCTTCGTCGGGTCCTACTATATCAATGTCGGCGCCAATGCGCCCGACCAGCAGACCGATTGGGCGGTGTCGCGGCCCTATTACGAGCGGATCCTGGCGCTGGAAAGCGAGATCGGGTCGCATTACTACACCCATCCGCATGACACGAACCAGCTGTTTCCCGACCGGATCACGCAGGCGCAGCTGGATGCCAACCGCCTCGTGCCCCCGATCCTGTCGCAGCTGGACGCCGCCGCCTTCAACGCCATCCTGGCCGACACGCTGGCGCGCACCGATCCGCGCAACCCCGCCGCCATCGACCCCACGCAGCTGACCGACGTCGAACGCGCGGTTCTGGATTTCTCGTACCGCTTCCAGTTCGAATATTCCAAGCTGGTCATCGAACGCGAGCTGGGGATCACCGTCGCCGGCGCAGCCGTCCCCGGCGCGCCCGAGCGGCTGGATGCCACGCGCGAGATGATCGGCTTCTTCGACTATCTCAGCGGCGGCTATTCGGGGGTCGGGGCGGGCTATCCCGGCGCCTTCGGCTATCTGACCCCGGGCGAGGACGACCGGGTCTATCTGGCGCCCAACATGTCCTTCGACTTCTCGCTGATCGGCTGGTACGACATGACCCCCGCCGAGGCCGAGGCCGCCTGGCTGCAGGAATTCGCCACGCTGACCGCGAACGCCACGACGCCGATCCTGGCCTTCCCCTGGCACGACTACGGGCCCACCAACTGGTTCGAAGATCCCGACCAGACCTATTCGCGCCAGATGTTCGACACGCTGATCGCGACCGCCGCCGCCAGCGGCACCGAATTCGTGACCGGAGAGGATCTGGCCCGCCGCATCGACAGCTTTGCCGACAGCACCCTGACCGTCACGCGCACGGGCAACGTGGTCAGCACCACCGTGGGATCCACGGATGCCGGGCATTTCGCGCTGGATCTGGGCTCCGAGGGGCGCATCGCCTCGGTCGCGAACTGGTACGCCTATGACCAGGATTCGGTCTTCCTGCCCCGCGCGGGCGGCAGCTTCGATGTCACCCTGGGCGCGCAGATGGCCGACGTGACCCGCATCAGCGCCCTGCCGATGCGCGGCGAATTGCTCAGCGTCTCGGGCGACGGCCGCGACCTGCAGTTCAGCTTCGTCGGGCGCGGAGAGGTCGAGGTCGACCTGCGCACGCAGGGCGGCGCGCCGATCCGCATCACAGGGGCGGACGGGGCAAGCCTGCCCGAGCCGGGAACCGTCGCGCTCAGCTTCGACGCGGTGGGGCAGCATGCGGCGGTGGTCGATTTCCTCAACCCCGGCGCGCGGCTGAACGGCGGCACGGGCACCGACATCCTGCTGGGCGGCAGCCGGGCGGACCGCTTCGATCCGCGCGGCGGCGACGACGTGATGGCGGGCGGCGGCGGGGCGGATCTGTTCATCTTCCGCCGCAACAACGCCTTCGACACGATCCTGGACTTCACCACCGGCAGCGACCGGGTGCAGCTGTGGAACTTCGGCCTGGCCAATGCCACGGCCGCGCTGAACGCCTTCACCGCCACCGCCGAGGGGCTGGAGTTCCGCTATGGCGCCCGCGACCGCCTGCTGCTGGCCGGTCTGGACGAGGGCGACCTGACCGCCGCCGACATCGTCATCCAGTCCACGATCCTGGGCTGACCGGATCCCGCCCCGGGCCGCCCCCCCATTCCCCCCTTCCCCAGGTTTCCAGGAGACCGCCCCATGTGTGGAATTGTCGGCGTCATCGCCAACCAGCCCGCGGCCAGCATCCTGCTGTCGTCGCTGCAGCGGCTGGAATATCGCGGATACGATTCCGCCGGGCTGGCCGTCCTCGAGGGGGGCGTGCTGGACCGCCGCCGCGCCGCGGGCAAGCTGTCGGCGCTGGCGCAGGTGCTGGCCGACCGGCCCCTGCCCGGCACCACCGGCATCGGCCATACCCGGTGGGCCACGCATGGCGGCCCGACCGAGGCCAATGCCCATCCCCACCGCTCGGGGCCGGTGGCGGTCGTCCACAACGGCATCATCGAGAACAACCTGGATCTCAAGCACGACCTGTCCGCCGCCGGCTACAGCTTCGAATCGCAGACCGATTCCGAGGTGATCGCGACGCTCTGCGCCTCGATGCTGGCGCGGGGGCTGGACCCGCAGGACGCGGCGGCGGCGACCATCGCCCGGCTGCGCGGCGCCTATGCGCTGTGCTTCCTGTTCGACGGACGGCCCGACCTGCTGATCTGCGCGCGGCGCGGATCGCCGCTGGTGGTGGGCTTCGGCGAGGGCGAGATCTTCGTCGGCTCCGACGCGATCGCGCTGGCGCCGATGACCAACCGCATCTGCTATCTGGAGGAGGGGGACTGGGCGGTCCTCACGCGCGGCGACATCCGCATCCATGACGCCAGCGGCCATCCAGTGCTGCGCCCGGTCCAGACCGTCGCGCTGGACAGCATCCTGGCCGACAAGGGCCAGCACCGCCATTTCATGGCCAAGGAGATCCACGAACAGCCCGGCGTCGTCGCCCGCGCGCTCGGCGCCTGGATCTCGGACGATCGCAGCTGCGTCACCTGCGCGGCCGAGACGATCGACTGGCGGGCCGTGCCGCGGCTCACGCTGATCGCCTGCGGCACCGCCTTCTATGCCGCCCATGTCGCCAAGATCTGGATGGAGCGCGTGGCCCGCCTGCCCGTCGAGATCGAGATCGCGTCCGAGTTCCGCTATCGCGAGCCGCCCCTGCCCAAGGGCGGCGTGACCCTGGTCGTCAGCCAGTCCGGCGAGACCGCCGACACGCTGGCCGCCCTGCGCCACGCCAAGGCCTGCGGGCAGACGACCATCGGGCTGGTCAACGTTACCAGCTCGACCATCGCGCGCGAGGCGGACATGATCCTGCCCCTGCTGGCGGGGCCCGAGATCGGCGTGGCCTCGACCAAGGCCTTCACCGCGATGGTGCTGGGCCTGCAGGCCCTGTCGGTGATGGTTGCCCGCCAGCGCGGCGCGATCGACGCCGCGCGCGAGCAGGCGCTGCTCGATCTGCTGTCCACCGCCCCGCGCCTTCTGGCCGAGACCCTGGCGCTGGAGCCGCAGTTCGAGGCGCTGGCCCACGAGATCGCGCAGGCGGAGGACGCGATCTTCCTAGGCCGCGGGCTGATGTATCCGCTGGCGCTGGAGGGCGCGCTGAAGCTCAAGGAGATCACCTACATGCATGCCGAGGGCTATGCGGCGGGCGAGATCAAGCACGGCCCCATCGCGCTGGTCGACGACACCACCCCGATCATCGCGCTGGCCCCCATGACGCGCTGCACGACAAGCTGGCCTCGAACCTGCGCGAGGTCATCGGGCGGCAGGGCCGCGTCGCGCTGATCGGCGATGCCGAGGCGATCCGCGACCTGCAGGGCGAGGTCTGGCGCAGCGTCGTCATGCCCGCCGTCGATCCGCTGATCGCGCCCCTGATCTATGCCGTGGCGGTCCAGTTCATCGCCTATCACGCCGCCGTCGCCAAGGGCACGGACGTGGACCAGCCCCGCAACCTTGCCAAATCCGTCACGGTGGAATGATGCGTCATCACATGCCTACCCGCGCCTCCGGCCGGACCATCCTCGCCACCGGCGGCGCGGGCTATATCGGCTCGCATGTCGTGGTCGAGCTGCTGGCCGCCGGCCACCGCGTCGTCATCCTGGACAATTTCGAGAACTCGGACCGCCACGCGGTCGCCGGCCTGCCCCGCATCGCGCAGGGCCCGGTCACCCTGATCGAGGGCGACGTGCGCGATCCCGACGTGGTCGAGGGCATCCTGCGCCGCTACGGCATCGATGCGGTCATCCATCTGGCGGGCAAGAAGGCGGTGGGCCAGTCGGTCGACGACCCGATGCTGTATTTCCACGACAACCTGCTGGGCGCGATCTCGCTGCTGCGGGCGATGGAACGCGCGGGCGTGGACCGGCTGGTCTTCTCCTCCTCGGCCACGGTCTACGGCATGCCCAAGGTGCTGCCGATCTCCGAGACCGCGCCCACAGGGATCACCAACCCCTATGGCCGCACCAAGCTGATGATCGAGGAGATGATCGACGACCTCACCGCCGCCCGGCCCGGCTTCCGCGCGATCTCGCTGCGCTACTTCAACCCGGTGGGCGCTCATTCCAGCGGGCTGATCGGAGAGAACCCGCGAGACGTGCCGAACAACCTCTTTCCCTATGTGGCGCAGACCGCCGCGGGGCAGCGGCCCGAGGTGCAGGTCTTTGGCGGCGACTATGCCACGCCCGACGGGACCGGGGTGCGCGACTACATCCATGTCGTCGATCTGGCGCGCGGCCATGTCGCGGCCATCGGGCATCTGACGGCGGCCCCCTTCCCCGACCGGCATCTGCGCATCAACCTGGGCACCGGCACGGGCTACAGCGTGCTGCAGATCATCGCGGCCTTCTCGGCCGCCTGCGGCTTCGCGATCCCCTACCGGGTGGTCGCGCGCCGTCCGGGCGATGCGGCGGTGTCGCTGGCCGATCCGACGCTGGCGGGGAAACTGCTGGGCTGGCGGGCCACCCGCGATCTGGCGCAGATGTGCGCGGACCACTGGGCCTTCCAGCAGCGCGCCGCGCAGGACAGCCGCCCCGTCATGGTGCCGGCCCATGCGATCCGCGTGCCCTTCGGCCCCGCCCCCTCCTCAATCTGGGCGCCTGAAGGCCCGGTCTTCGCAACGACCCCGCGCCGGGACACGGCGCCTGACCGGACGGACCCCCCCTTGACGTTCACCTTTCCCTGTCGTCCCGCCGCCCTGTGGGGCCTGATCGCCGCCCTCGTCCCTGCAGGCATCGCCCCCGCGCAGGAGGTTTCCCTGACACCGCCCCCCGATCTGGAATGCGCGCTGTCGGGACCCCGGTCGCGGGCGGCCCGGCTGGCCCCGGCCCTGCGGCAGGGCTTCGGCGTGCAGTACTGGGGCGAGGGATATGACGCCGCGACGCTGGCCGGCCAGCCGCACGGCCTGCTGATCCTGGAGGTGACGACGATCGGTGCGCCCTTCAGCGACACGGGCCGCGAGGTGCTGTTTTCGGCCCCCCAGATCGCCGCGATCCGCCGCGACGGCACGCGCCCCGCGCTCGGCTATCTCAATGTCAGCGAGATCGAGACCTATCGCGACTACTGGATCGACCGGATCGGCGCGACCCCGCCCGATCCGCTGCCCGACTGGTACGGCCCCACCGCCGAGGCGGGCGACCATCTGGCGGCCTTCTGGACCGAGGGCTGGCGGCAGATCCTGCTGGAGCGCGTGGACCGGCTGATGCAGACCGGGGTGGACGGGCTCTTTCTGGACGACGTGCTGCATTACTACACCCATGCGCTGGACGATTCGCTGCGCTGGCCCGAGGGATCTCCTGAGGGTGCCCCCGAGGGCGCGCCCGCGCTGGCCCGGCAGATGATGGACCTGGTGGGCCAGGTCGCGGACCGGGCGCGGTCGTGGAACTGCGACGCGCTGATCGTCGTGAACAACGGCGTCTTCATCGGCCGCGACGCGGCGGGGGCCATCCCCGGCCCCGAGGGGCGAACGGGTTTCGGCGCCTATCTGCAGGCCATCGACGCGGTGATGGTCGAGAATCTCTCGGCGCCCACCACGCATGCCCATACGCGGGAGGCGCTGCAGCAGGACTACCGCGCCCATGGCGTCGCGGTCCTGTCGCTGGATGTCGAAAGCCAGTTTCCCGACCAGCCCCCCGCGGAGCTGCGCCGCGCGGTCACCGACGCGGCGCGGCGGGCGGGCAGCTATCCCTATGTCGCGGCGGATGGGGCCTTCAACCGGCTGTCGCCGCCGATCCCGCTGCCGTGACATCGGCCGGGCGCGGCGGCATCACGCTGTCGCGCAGGCGCTGGCGCAGGTCGGGATTGTCCACCGCCCCCGCCAGCAGCGCGCGGTGATAGGGGCTGCCGCGCAGGGACTCGACCAGCGCCATCCAGATCGTCTGGTCCCAGCCTCCCAGGGGCTGGCCCGCCGCCGCCAGCAGATGGGCATAGGTCGCCGCCCGGTCGCCGCGCCAGGCCGACCAGCCCGCGCCGACCAGCGGGACCTCGGCCAGGACCTGATCGTCCAGCAGGCCGCGATAGGGCACCAGCGCCGCCGCCCCGCGATAGCGCATCACCTGCACCAGCGCCTGTCCCCGCGCGCCCGGGCTGGCCAGATGCCCCGCCCGGGCCAGCGCCTGCTGCACCCCCCGCATGTCGCCGGTCTGTTCGGCCAGCGCCGACAGGGTCGCCCATTCCGCCTCGGACAGGGTCGCGCGTCCGGCCAGCCATTCGTCCTGCAGAAGGCGCGCGGGCCCGCCATGGCCGCTGCGGGCAAAGACCGGCAGCACCACATGGCCGTCACCGGGCGCCACGCGGAACCCCGCCCGCGCCACCAGGATCGCCGCGTCGATGGCACCGCGCCCGATCAGCGCGCGGACCGAGGCCTCCAGCGTCTCGGCGGGCTCGGCCTGACCGGCCCAGCTGGTGGCGAAGGCCACGGCCTCGGCGGGCCGCCCCTCCTCGACCAGATGTTCCAGCAGCCGCTGCCGAAAGGCCGTCCGCCCCGCCCCGTCGCCGTCGGCCAGCACGACCAGCAGCGCGCGATACTGGGCGACCTGCCCGGCGGCGATCAGCAGATGCCCCAGCCTGCCGACCTCGGGCGCGCTCAGATCTGCGGGACCCGCGGCGGTCAGCAGCGCGCGTTCCGCCCCCGCCAGCCGCAGCGCGCGATACCAGCCGCCAAGCCGCAGCCGACGCTCGGGTGTGGGGGACAACTCATGGGCGCGGCGCAGGAAGACCGCCGCCCGGCCCGGATGGCCCGAGGCGGCCTCGATCTCGGCCAGCGTCTCCAGCACCTCGTCCGAGGGTCCGGCCTGTTCCAGCAGCTGCAGGAACAGCCGCCGCGCGCCGTCCAGATCGCCGTCGCCCAGGGACAGGCGGGCATGCAGCAGCAGCAGGTTGTCGTGGAAGGGGATCCGCCCCTCGGCCGCGCGCAGGCGCTGCAGGGCCTCCTCGGGTTCCAGGCGCGACAGCTCGGCCTCGAAGGCGACGCCGGGATCGGGGCGCAGCGCGACGATCCCGCCGATGGCCAGGGTGCCCAGCACCGCCGTGACCATGACGCCGTCGCGGATCGTGGCAAATCCCATCTCAGCACTCCCCCTGAACGGACAGGCCGCGCAGCCCGCCGGGCGCGGCGGGCACGCGGATCACCAGATGGCCTGCCGCATCCGCCGTGACCGGATGCGCCTGCCCCTCGTCGATGCCCGAGATGGCGACGCCGTAGCGCGCCTGCGGGGTCCCGGCCAGGGTCACGTCGCCCTCGGCAAAGCCCGACAGCTCCATCCGGACGGCGCAATCGCTGCGGTCCCACCGCTCGACGATCAGGCGGCTGGCGGCCAGCACCGGGGCGGGCGCGCCGGGCAGCACGCCCGAGGAATCCGCGCCCTCGGCCAGCGCGACCAGCGGCGCGGGCACGCCGGGATCCAGCGCGACATACAGGCTGTCGCCCTTGCGCCGCGCGCCCATCACGCCGCTGCTGCGCGCCATGTCCACCGCCCGGTCGGCCGCCGCGTCCAGCCGCAGCGTGTGCAGACCGCCCCGGTCGCTGACGCGCCACAGGTCCGGCCCCTCGGGGGCGATGCGGGCGCTGTGAAACCCCATCACCGCCGCGACGTGATCCGCCGCCCGGATCGGTACCACCGGGGCGGTCCGCGCCATGTCCAGCTGGATCTCGATCGCCCGGCGCGTCTCGAAATGGATGGCCGAGCGGGCGGCGAAGGACAGCTGGACCGGGCGCAGCCGACGGGGCTCTTCGGTGTGGGCCAGCGTCTGGCCGAAGCCGTGAAAGCCGTGCAGGGGCGAGGTCCAGTCGCCGGTCAGCGCCGCATCGCCGCCAAGCGCGTCATGGACCTGACGCTGCGCGCCCACCTGGACCGACAGGGGCGACAGCCCCGACAGCAGGGGCCGCACGGCATCCATGACCCCGCCGCCGCCGCCCATCGCGGGCAGACCGGTGGCGGCCTGCGCGGCCAGCGCGGCCTCAAAGGGGCGGGCATTGCCGCTCCAGCGGTACAGCCGCGCGGGGCGGTCGTCAGGCGTCAGGGCCGAGACCTGCGCGATGGCCCCCCCCAGCTCGGCCTCCAGATCGAAGCCCTGGGCCGCATATTTGCGGGGCGCACCGGGCGTGCGCGAAAAGGTCGAGGCGCCGGTCTGCGCGAAGGCGTCGCGCAGCGTCAGCACCGCCGAGGTGACCAGCGCGCCGCGGTCCGCCGCCACCTGCGGCGCCTCCAGCAGCGCCGCCTCGCGGCCCGGATCGTAGGCCGCGAAGAAGGACCAGTCGCGGATGTCGCTGAAGCCCTGCACCGCGCCCTGCACATGCGGCGCGGCAAAGGCCCGGCTGGCAGCCTGCCGCCCCCGGTCGGCCAGCGGCCCCCCCAGTCCCGGCAGCAGGTCGCCCGCCAGCACCGCCACGGACATGGGCAGGTCGGCGAAGGGTTCGACCAGCCGCTCGACCAGCACCTCCGAGGCCAACCGCTCGGGCTCGCCGAAGCTGCGGGTGGGCATGACGTCCAGCCAGCCCTCGGGGGCGACGGTGACGAAGAAGCTGCGCAGCCCCTGGCGGGTGGTCGGATCGGGGCGGGGCACCGCGTCCTGGTCCAGCACCTGCCCGAAGACGGCGAAGGGATCGGTGATCCAGGCCGCCTGGCCCTGCGCGTCCATCTGGACCGCCGCGCCGTCCTGCAGATAGCCGCCCGCCGGGCCCAGCACCGCCAGGTCGATGACGCTGCCCTGCGAGGTCAGCTGCAGCAGCGACCGGCCCGCAGGCGTGGCGGTGACGCCCGCATATTCGTCCGGCAGGATCAGGTAATCGGCCTCGTGATCCGTCAGCGCCGCGTCGCGCCCCGAGACTTGGGTCGAGGCGCCCACCGCATGGACGACGCCATCGATGGCGATGCCCATCGCCTGCAGCGCCCGTTGCGCAGTCGCGGGCGGCAGGTCGGTCCAGGGCGACAGGCTGCCCATCGCCACGATCCGGGGACCGCCGTCGCAGAACGCCTCCTGCGCCAGCCAGCCGTCCAGATCCGCCAGACCCTCGGCCGGCTCGTCCAGCCAGGACAGGACCAGCCGCACCTCGGCCGGATCGACCGGGGGGGCGCCGCCCTGCGACAGGTCGTGATAGATCACCCGCTGGCCCAAATGGTTCAGGACCAGCTCCGCATGGCGGTGGATCCGGGTGTCGCGCGGCTCGGCCTCGCGCGTGCCGTCATACAGGGCCAGCGTGGTGCGCGGCACCGCGCTGCAGGCGAATGCGCCCGTCGCGCCACATATAAACAGGGCCAGCAAGATAATCCCCCGCGCACCTGTGCCATTCACCTTCTGGATCATGCCCGACACCTGTCTATCGAAAGGCGATCACCCTGCGGCGGGGTCAATAGCCTTCTGGATTTCATAGGAAAAGCCCGCAGTTAGTCATATTTGAATCACGGATCTTTCGATATTTCCCGGCAAAGGGATAATCTCCCTTTGGAGAGAATTATCCCTTGGGATAATCCGGC